>NZ_AEIQ01000035.1:0-74870 GCF_000152185.1 Dermacoccus sp. Ellin185
GCGCGCGCGGGCGCGCCCCGAGACGCTGGCACTGGCGCGCTCGCTCGGCATGAGCGCCCGCGTCGTGCGCGAGGACGACGAGGACGCGGCGTGGGCGGTCGGCATGGCGCTGCTCGTCGTCCAGACGTCCCCGGCCGGGGGCGCGGACGCCCTCGCTGCGCGCGTCGTCGACGCCCCGTCGTTGCGCATCGGCGCGGCCGGCGGGCCGTTCGTCCTCGACGTCGTCTACGCCGACTGGCCGACGGCATTCGCCCGCACGATGAGCGCGCGCGGTGCGACCGTCGTCAGCGGCCTCGACATGCTCGTGCACCAGGCCGCGGCACAGTTCGAGCTGTTCACCGGCCACACTGCCCCCATCGCGGACATGATGGAGGCCGGGCGCGCCGCCGTGAAATGATCGGCCGCATGCTTCGTTGGTTGACCGCAGGTGAATCGCACGGCCCGGCCCTCATGGGCGTCATCGAGGGGCTGCCCGCCGGCGTCGAGGTGACGTCGCAGAACATCTCCGACGCCCTCGCGCGCCGTCGCCTCGGCTACGGGCGCGGCGCCCGCATGAAGTTCGAGCAGGACGTCGTGACGTTCGTCGGCGGCCTGCGTCACGGCGTGACGCTCGGTTCGCCGCTCGCGCTGCAGATCGGCAACAGCGAATGGCCGAAGTGGGAGACCGTCATGTCGCCCGATCCGGTCGAGGCATCCGCGTACGAGGCGTCGAACGACGTCAACGCCGAGAAGGAGATCGCGCGCAACAAGCCGTTGACGCGCCCGCGCCCCGGCCACGCCGACCTCGTCGGCATGCAGAAGTACGGCTTCGCCGACGCCCGCCCCGTCCTCGAACGCGCCTCCGCGCGCGAGACCGCGGCGCGCGTCGCCCTCGGTGAGGTCGCCGCGCGCTTCCTCGAGCAGGCCTACGGCATCCGGCTCGTCTCGCACACCGTCGCCGTCGGGACGGCCGCCGTCGCCGACGACTCACCGCTGCCGCACCCCGACGACGTCGCGGCCCTCGACGCCGACCCCGTGCGCACCCTCGACGCCGACGGCTCGGCGCGCATGGTCGCCGAGATCGACGCGGCGAAGAAGGCGGGCGACACGCTCGGCGGCGTCGTCGAGGTCTGCGCCTACGGTCTGCCCCCGGGCCTCGGCTCGCACGTACACTGGGACCGCCGCCTCGACGCGCGCCTCGCCGCCGCGATGATGGGCATCCAGGCGATCAAGGGTGTCGAGATCGGTGACGGGTTCACGACGGCCGCGCGCCGCGGTTCGGCCGCTCACGACGAGATGGTGCGCGGTGACGACGGCGTCATCCGTCGCCAGTCGAACCGTGCCGGTGGCACCGAGGGCGGCATGTCGACCGGTGACGTGCTGCGGGTGCGCGCCGCGATGAAGCCCATCTCGACGGTGCCGCGGGCGCTCGCGACCGTCGACGTCGCGACGGGTGAGGCCGCGACGGCGATCCACCAGCGTTCCGACGTCTGCGCCGTTCCGGCGGCTGGCGTCGTCGCGGAGGCGATGGTCGCGCTCGTACTCGCCGAGGCGTGCGTCGAGAAGTTCGGTGGAGACTCGGTCGCCGAGACGCGGCGCAACCTCGAGAGCTACCTCGCCAACATCCCCGATCTGCTCACGACGTGGGAGTGAGCGCGCCAGCGACGCCTGCGGCTGACGCCGAGCGCCACCACCCGCGTCCCCGCGCCGTGCTCGTCGGGCCGATGGCGTCCGGCAAGTCGTCCGTCGGGCGCTCCCTCGCGGCGCGCTGGGGCGTCGAACTGCGCGACAGCGACGCGCTCATCGTCGAACGCCTCGGCTGCTCGATCAGTGACTACTTCGCGACGCACGGCGAGGCCGCGTTCCGCGAGGTCGAGCGCGACGTCATCACCGAGCAGCTCGGCACATTCGACGGAGTCCTCGCGCTCGGTGGCGGGGCGGTGCTCGACGACTCGACGCGGGCGGCGCTGCGCGAGCACACCGTCGTCTACCTGACCGTCGACGAACGCAACGCCGGCTACCGCATCCGCGGCGACGTGACGCGCCCGATCCTCGCGAACGGTGGCATCGACACGTGGCGGCGCATCTTCGCCGAACGCCGACGGCTGTACGAGGAGGTCGCGACGGTCACCGTCGACACCTCGCGCGGGACGACGGGTGCGTCGGCCACGCGCATCATCGAGGCGCTCGTCGCGGCCGAGCGCGAGACACCCGTCTCGACCGGTGGAAAGCGCCCGTTGCCGTCTTCGGTGGCGGCGACGATCGCGCGACGACGCATCCTCGGGGCCACACGAGGCGGCCGGACGCGCCGCGACGAAGGAGAGACGCCATGAGCATCATCAGTGTGGGAACCGCGTATGCCGTGCACATCGGCGAGGGGGTGCTGCAAGACCTCGCGGGCACCGTCCCGGCCGGGGTGGCGCGGGCACTGATCGTCGAGCAGGCGGCGGTGACGGCGATTGCCGACCGCGTCGAAGAAGCGCTGCGTGGCCGCGGCATCGACGTCGTGCGCGAGGTCGTGCCCGACGGCGAGGCTGCCAAGACGATCGAGGTGAGCGCGCGCCTGTGGGGCGTCATGGCGCGAGCCGGCTTCACGCGCACCGACGTCGTCGTCGGCGTCGGCGGGGGAGCGGTGACCGACCTCGCCGGCTGGGTTGCCGCGTCGTGGCTGCGCGGCGTGGGCGTCATCCAGGTGCCGACGACGGTGCTCGCGATGGTCGACGCGGCGGTCGGCGGCAAGACCGGCATCAACATCGCCGAGGGCAAGAACCTCGTCGGCGCGTTCCACGAGCCGCTCGCCGTGTTCGCCGACCTCGCCACGGTGCGGACGCTACCCGAACGCGACGTCGCGGCCGGGCTCGCAGAGGTCGTCAAGTGCGGTTTCATCCGCGACGAACGGATCCTCGAACTCGTCGAGGCCGACCCGGCTGCGTGCCTCGACGTGACGAGCCCGCAGCTCGTGGAACTCGTCGAGCGGGCCATCAGCGTCAAGGCCTCGGTCGTGGCGGCCGACCTCAAGGAATCGAACCTGCGCGAGATCCTCAACTACGGCCACACATTCGCGCACGCCATCGAGCAGCTCGAGAACTACACCTGGCGACACGGTGACGCCGTCGCCGTCGGCTGCGTGTTCGCCGCCGAACTGGCCTGCGCGGCAGGCGTGCTCGGGCGCAACGATGTGGAGCGGCAGCGCGCCGTCATCACCTCGCTCGGGCTGCCGACGACGTACGCGGGCGGTGACTTCGACGAGATGCTCACCGTCATGGGGCGTGACAAGAAGACGCGCGGCACGACGCTGCGCTTCGTCGTCCTGCACGGCATCGGCGACGTCCACCGCCTCGAAGGCCCGACGCGCGAGCAGCTGCGCGCAGCCTTCGACGCGGTGACTGGCTGAGACGCACCGTTCAGCGCGTCGGCTGCTCCTTCTTCGCCGTCTCGCGGTCACCGGCGGCGGTGCCGGCGTTCTCGAAGTCGCCGGCGACCATGATGTCGGTGATCTCGCGCGCCAGTTCGTCGCCGAGGCGCCCCCAGTCGGGCTGGTAGCCGAAGACGTCGGCGAGGCCGGTGCCCTTGCGCATCCCGTCGAGCAGTTCGACGTCGTCGGGCGTCAGCAGACCGGGGTGCGCGACGCCGACGGCGTCACTGATCTTCAGCAGGTCCTTGCGCAGCGCGACGAGGTAGTTCGCGAGGCGAACCTTCTTGAGCTCGGGGTCAAGGCCGTGCGCGAGCCACGCGTTCTGCGTCGCGACGCCCGTCGGGCAGGTGTCCTCGTGGCACTTCTGCGTCTGCAGGCAGCCGATCGACAGCATCGCCTCGCGCGCGACGTTGATCATGTCGGCCCCCATCGCGAACGCCTGCGCCGCCGTGATCGGCAGGCCGAGCTTGCCGGAGGCGATGAACACGACGTCGTCGGTGAGGCCGGCCTCCGCGAACAGGGCGTAGACGCGCGAGAAGCCGACGGCCCAGGGGAGCGCGACCGAGTCGGAGAACACGACGGGCGCCGCACCCGTGCCACCCTCGCCGCCGTCGATCGTCACGAAGTCGACTCCGCGGCGCGGGCCGTCGACGCTCGACATCGCTGCCGTCAGCTGCTGCCAGAAACCCATCTCGCCGACGGCCGACTTGATGCCCACGGGCAGGCCGGTGCGCTCGGCGATCGTCTCGACGAGGTCGAGCATCGAGTCGATGTCGTGGAACGCGGTGTGCCGTGACGGCGAGACGACGGTCTCGCCCTGCGGGACGCCGCGGATGTCGGCGATCTCCTTCGTCACCTTCGCGCCGGGCAGGACGCCGCCGAGGCCCGGTTTGGCGCCTTGGGAGAGCTTGATCTCGATGGCCCTGACGGGCGCCGACTCGACGACGGTGACGAGCTTGTCGAGGTCGAAGTGGCCGTCTTCGTCGCGGCAGCCGAAGTAGCCGGTGCCGATCTGCAGGATGAGGTCGCCGCCGCTTCGGTGATAGGTGGACAACCCGCCCTCGCCGGTGTTGTGCATCGCCCCGGCGAGTGCGACGCCCTTGTTGAGCGCGGTGATCGCCGCGCCGGAGAGCGAGCCGAAGCTCATCGCGGAGACGTTGACGACCGAGCGCGGACGGAACGCCTTGGCGCGTCCGCGGGCGCCGCCGAGCACCTTCGCACAGGGGATGGCGTGGTCGTCGGTCTCCGCGGCATGCGACTGCGCGAACGTGCGGTGCTTGACGATCGGGTAGCCCTCGTTCCTCTCGAGGTCGTTGTCGGTGCCGAAGCCGACGTAGTTGTTGACGCCCTTGGCCGAGCGGTAGATCCAGGCGCGCTGGTCGCGGCTGAACGGGCGCTCCTCGTCGTTGCCGGCGACGATGTACTGCCGCATCTCGGGGCCGATCAGCTCGATCGCGTAGCGCGCGTGGCCGAGGACGGGGAAGTTGCGCAGCAGCGAGTGGTTCTTCTGCGTGAGGTCGTAGGCGGCGACACCGGCCGTGCCGAGTGCGGGCAGGGCGGCTACGAGGCGAGTCCACTTCATGCGCCCAGTATGGCGAGGCTCGACGTGAAATGCATCACGCGCAGGTGTGGAACGTCGATCGGGGGAGGTGCGCTCACACGATAGACTTGATGCTGATGCCCGTGCGCCTGCGCGGGCGATTGTTGACCGGCCGCGCGGATCACCGTCCGCAGCGGCATCACCCGGGTGGGCGTTCACGGGGCCGACGAGCCCTGGCGCTGCCCGATGAACGAAGGCGGATCTCCATGGCGAGCACGAACGACCTCAAGAACGGCATGGTTCTCAAGATCGACAACGGGCTGTGGTCCGTCGTCGAGTTCCAGCACGTCAAGCCCGGCAAGGGCCCGGCCTTCGTCCGCACGAAGCTCAAGAACGTCATGAGCGGCAAGATCGTCGACAAGACGTTCAACGCCGGCGTCAAGGTCGAGACGGCCAACGTCGACCGCTCCGACATGCAGTACCTCTACAAGGACGGCGACGACTACGTGTTCATGGACACGAAGACGTACGACCAGATCAACATCCCGGCCACCGCCGTCGGCGACGCCGCGAACTTCCTGCTCGAGAACCAAGAGGCGATCGTCGCGCAGAACGACGGCACCGTCCTCTACGTCGAGCTGCCTGCGTCCGTCGTCCTGGAGATCACGCACACCGAGCCGGGCCTGCAGGGCGACCGCTCCACCGGTGGCACGAAGCCCGCGACGCTCGAGACGGGCGCCGAGATCCAGGTGCCGCTGTTCCTCGAGCAGGGCACGAAGGTCAAGGTCGACACGCGCGACGGCTCCTACCTCGGCCGCGTCTCCTGATCGATGGGTGCTCGCACCAAGGCGCGCAAGCGCGCCCTCGACCTGTTGTTCGAAGCCGAGCAGCGTGAGATCAACGCGAAGGACCTGCTCGACGAGCGCGTCCTCGCGCCCGTGACGCCGGCTCCGTTGCCGGAGTACACCGCGGTGCTCGTGCGCGGCGTCGTCGACCACTGGCGCACGATCAACGAAGCGCTCGAGACGTACGCACGCGGTTGGACGCTCGATCGCATGCCCGCCGTCGATCGCGCGCTGCTGCGCGTCGCGGCCTACGAGGTGCTCTACGTCGACGACGTGCCCGACGGCGTCGCCGTCTCCGAGGCCAAGAACCTCGCGACCGAGCTGTCGACCGACAACTCGCCGCAGTTCATCGGTGGTCTGCTGACCAAGCTGTCCGAAGTGAAGTCGAGCATCGTCGACTGACGGCCCCGTCCACCACTCACATGACACGACCCACCCGTTCGCGCGGGTGGGTCGTGTCATGTCGCTCGCGTGGGCCTGAGTGCCCCGATATGCTCGGATCATGCCCGTCGCCTCCCTCTCCGATGTCGAACACGCGCAGCGAGTGCTGTTGTACGGCGTCACGGGATCGGGCAAGTCGACGGCCGCGGCGCGGCTCGGCGCTGCCCTGGGGCTGCCCGTCCACCTCGTCGACGACGAGGTCGGGTGGCTGCCCGGTTGGATCGAGCGTCCGCAGGATGAGCAGCGGGCTCTGGCGCACCAGATGGCGAGCGCACAGGGCTGGGTCGTCGATTCGGCGTACGGCGCCTGGAGGGACGTCATGCTCGAGCGGGCGCAGGTCGTCATCGCGCTCGACTACTCGCGTGCCCTCACCCTCTCCCGCCTCGTGCGCCGCTGCGTCCATCGCCTCACCACTCGCACGCCCGTGTGCAACGGGAACACGGAGAGCGTGCGACAGCTGTTCTCGCGCAACTCCATCGTGCGGTGGCACTTCTCATCGTTCGCGCGCAAACGCGAGCGCATGCGCCGTTGGGAGGCTGCGCCGGAGGGGGTGCCCGTGCTGCGGCTGACGCATCCGCGCGCGTTCGACCGGCTCGTCCAGTCGCTGGAGCTAGACAACATCGGGGCCGCGTCGCGAGAAGCAGCGCTGCGGCACGGCGGCATCGATGACCTGCCCGCCCCGGCCGGTGACGACGCGGCGCGCTTCGTCGAGTTCTGAACGTTCATTCACGGTGTCCGATCTCGGAGACTGCCAAGAGCAGGTCATTAGGCCGAGTGCCGGGGTCCCAACAGGACGACGCCGGTCAGGCGTGGCCAGCGAGGCGCGATAAGGTGGGCAGCGGAATCATCCTTTAACGATCCGTCCTGTGAGGCGGCGAAGGAGGCCTGCGCATGACGCGCGACGCTCTCGGCGTACCCGGTGACGGGGACGTCTCGACATCACGAACCACTCCCGACGACGGCCGCGTGGTCCTGTCGGCCCCCGAGATAGGTCGCGCTCTGCGCCGCATCTCTCACGAGATCCTCGAACGCAACAAGGGCGCGGACGATCTCGTCCTGCTTGGCATCCCGACGCGTGGCGCGCACCTCGCCCGCCGCCTGGCGGACGCGCTCAAGGACGTCGAGGGCATCGACATTCCCGTCGGCACGCTCGACGTCACGATGTACCGCGACGACCTGCGTGCCAACCCCGCCCGTGTGGCGCATCAGAGCGACATCCCCGCAGCCGGCATCGACGGGCGCACCGTCGTCCTCGTCGACGACGTTCTCTTCTCCGGACGCACCGTGCGCGCAGCCCTCGACGCGCTCGGCGACCTCGGGCGCCCCAAGGCCGTCCGCCTCGCCGTCCTCGTCGACCGCGGCCACCGCGAACTGCCGATCCGCGCTGATCACGTCGGCAAGAACCTGCCGACGGCGACGAGCGAGCACGTGCGCGTGCGCGTCGCCGAGACCGACGGCAGCGACGAGGTGCGCATCAGCGGCCCCGCCGCGCCGCAGCAGCGAAAGGACGCGTCGTGAAGCACCTGCTGTCGGCCGCCGACCTCACCCACGACGACGCCGAGATGATCCTCGAGACGGCCGCCGCCATGCACGACGTGCAGAACCGCGAGGTCAAGAAACTGCCCGCGCTGCGCGGACGCACCGTCGTCAACCTGTTCTTCGAGGACTCGACGCGCACCCGCAGCTCCTTCGAGATCGCCGGGAAATGGCTGTCTGCGGACGTCATCAACGTCAGTGCGAAGGGCTCGAGCGTCAGCAAGGGCGAGTCGCTACGCGACACCGTGATGACGGTCGCGGCCATGGGCGTCGACGGCCTCGTCATCCGCCACAACCGCAGCGGAGCGCCGCTGCAGGTGAGCCAGTGGGTCGACTGCATGGTGGTCAACGCCGGCGACGGCACCCACGAGCACCCGACGCAGGCGCTGCTCGACGCCTACACGATGCAGGCGCAGCTCGGCACGCTCGAGGGCAAGCACGTCGCGATCGTCGGTGACCTCACGCACAGTCGCGTCGTGCGCTCCAACCTCATCCTGCTCAAGACCCTCGGCGCGCACGTCACGCTCGTCGCGCCGCCGACGCTCATGCCGTCCGGCATCGCCGCCTGGGCTGCGCGCGACGGCTTCGACGTCAGCTACGACCTCGACGCCGTGCTGCCGCACGTCGACGCCGTCATGATGCTGCGCGTGCAGCGCGAACGCATGTCCGGCGGCTACTTCCCGACGCCGCGCGAGTACACCGTCGGGTATGGCCTGACGCGCGACCGCCTCGCGCTGCTGCCGCAGCATGCCGTCATCTGCCACCCGGGCCCGATGAACCGAGGCCTCGAGATCAGCCCCGACGCCGCCGACGAAGCACGCTCGAAGGTGCTCGACCAGGTGAGCGCCGGCGTCGCCGTGCGCATGAGCGTCCTGTACCACCTACTCGCCTCGAACTCGACGGAAGGAGCTCAGGCATGAGCGACCACGCAGGCCCCGTTCTCATCACCGGCGCCGACGTCGTCGGCACCGGCGCGGCCGACATCCTCGTGCGTGACGGCGCCATCGCCGAGATCGGTACGAACCTCGACGCCGCCGGCGCGACGCGCGTCGACGCCGACGGACTCGTCGCGCTGCCCGGCCTCGTCGACCTGCACACCCACCTGCGCGAACCGGGCCGAGAGGACGCCGAGACGATCGCGACGGGTTCGGCGGCCTGCCGCAGCCGGCGGCTTCACGTCCGTCTTCGCGATGGCCAACACGAACCCCGCGACGGACACCGCCGAGGCCGCGGAGCGCATCGCCGAGCTGGGGGAGCGCGTCGGGCTCGTCGACGTCCACCCCATCGGCGCCGTGACGAAGAACCTCGCCGGCGAGGAACTCGCCGAGCTCGGCCTCATGGCCCGCTCGCGCGCCGCCGTCCGGGTCTTCTCCGACGACGGCAAGTGCGTGCACGACAGCCGCCTCATGCGTCGCGCGCTCGAGTACGTCAAGGCGTTCGACGGCGTCGTCAGCCAGCATGCGCAGGACCCGAACCTCGCGGACGGCCAGGCCTGCTGCCACGAGGGTGAGATCTCCGGACGTCTCGGTCTGCCCGGTTGGCCCGGCGTCGCGGAGGAGGTCATCGTCGCGCGTGACGTCATGCTCGCGCGCCACACCGGCAGCCGCGTCCACGTCGCGCACGCGTCGACGGCGGGCACCGTCGAGGTGCTGCGCTGGGCGAAGTCGCTCGGCATCGCCGTGACCGCGGAGGCCACCCCACACCACCTCATGCTGCCGACGGACCTCGTCGAGAGCTACGACCCGGTCTACAAGGTCAACCCGCCGCTACGCCCGAGCGAGGACATCGAGGCCGTGCGCGAGGCGCTCGCCGACGGCACGATCGACATCGTCGCGACCGACCACGCGCCGCACGCGCGCCACGACAAGGAGCACGCGTTCGCGGACGCCGTGTTCGGCATGCTCGGCCTCGAGCAGGCGCTCGCCGTCGTCCACACGACGATGGTCGCCACGGGCTGCATGACGTGGCAACAGGTCGCCGATGCGATGTCGACGAAGCCCGCCGCGATCGCCCGGCTGGGCTCGCACGGCCAGGGCCTCGTCGCCGGCGCACCCGCCAACATCACGCTCTTCGACCCGTCCGTCACCGTCACGGTGAACAAGGACGACTCGAAGTCGCTTTCCCGCAACAACCCCTGGCACGGCCGCACGCTCGAGGGCGCTGTGGTCTCGACGTACCTGCGCGGACGTCGCACCTTCCACGACGGAGAGGTTCAGCAGTGAACGACACCACCCCCGCCACGACGAAGCGCGCCAGTGCGTTCGTCTCGCGCGAACCGGCCTGCCTCGTCCTCGAGGACGGACGCATCTTCCGCGGCCGCAGCTACGGCGCGATCGGCACGACGTTCGGTGAGGCCGTGTTCTCGACCGGCATGTCCGGCTACCAGGAGACGCTGACGGACCCGAGCTACCACAAGCAGGTCGTCGTCATGACGGCCCCGCACGTCGGCAACACGGGCATGAACGACGAGGACTACGAGTCGGGCAAGATCTGGGTGGCCGGCTACGTCGTGCGCGACCCCGCCATCCGCCCGTCGAGCTGGCGCTCGGTGCGCACCCTCGAGGACGACCTCGCCGAGCAGGGCATCGTCGGTATCTGCGACATCGACACACGCGCCCTGACGCGCCACCTGCGCGAGCGCGGCGCGATGCGCGTCGGTGTGTTCTCGGGTGCGGACGCCGCGAACAGCGACGCCGACCTGCTCGACGCGGTGAAGAACGCCCCGCAGATGGAGGGCTCCGAGCTCGCATCCGAGGTCGCGACGAAGGAGGCATACGTCGTCGAGGCGAAGGGTGAGAAGAAGTTCACCGTCGCGGCCGTCGACCTCGGTATCAAGTCGAACACGCCGCGGATGATGAGCGAGCGTGGCATCGAGGTGCACGTGCTGCCGGCGACGGTGGCGCTCGACGACATCACGGCGATCAACCCCGACGGCGTGTTCTTCTCGAACGGCCCCGGCGACCCGGCGACGGCGCCGCAGGTCGAGCTGCTGCGCGACGTGCTCGCGGCCGGCATCCCGTACTTCGGCATCTGCTTCGGCAACCAGCTGCTCGGGCGCGCGCTCGGGTTCGGCACGTACAAGCTGAAGTACGGCCACCGCGGCATCAACGTGCCGGTGCTCGACAAGGCGAGCGGCACCGTCGAGATCACCGCGCAGAACCACGGCTTCGCCGTCGACGCCCCGATCGAGGGATCGACGCAGGCGCCCAGCGACGCCGAACACGGCACGAGCTTCGGGCGCGTCGAGGTCTCGCACGTGTGCCTCAACGACGACGTCGTCGAAGGCCTGCGTTGCCTCGACATCCCGGCGTTCTCCGTCCAGTACCACCCCGAAGCCGCGGCCGGCCCGCACGACGCGGCGTACCTGTTCGACCGCTTCGTCGAGATGATGAGCGACAACCAGAAGGTGAACGCCTGATGCCCAAGAACACCGACATCAAGAGCGTCCTCGTCATCGGCTCCGGCCCGATCGTCATCGGTCAGGCCGCCGAGTTCGACTACTCGGGGACGCAGGCCTGCCGCGTCCTGCGCGAGGAGGGCCTGCGCGTCATCCTCGTCAACTCGAACCCGGCGACGATCATGACCGACCCGGAGACGGCCGACGTCACGTACGTCGAGCCGATCACGCCGGAGATCGTGGAATCGATCATCGCCAAGGAGCGCCCGGACGCGGTGCTCGCGACCCTCGGTGGTCAGACCGCGCTCAACACCGCGATCGCGCTGCACAAGAACGGCGTCCTCGAGAAGTACGGCTGCCCGCTCATCGGCGCCAACGTCGAGGCGATCGAGCTCGGCGAGGACCGTGAGAAGTTCAAGGGCGTCGTCGAGCGCTGTGGCGCCGAATCGGCCAAGAGCCACATCTGCCACACGATGGACGAGGTGCTCGCCGCCGCCGACGACCTCGGCTACCCCGTCGTCGTGCGCCCGTCGTTCACGATGGGCGGCCTCGGTTCCGGCTTCGCCTACGACGAGACCGATCTGCGCCGCATGGCCGGCGCGGGCCTGCAGGCGAGCCCCGTGACCGAGGTGCTGCTCGAGGAGTCGATCCTCGGGTGGAAGGAGTACGAGCTCGAGGTGATGAGGGACAACGTCGACAATGTCGTTGTTGTCTGCTCGATCGAGAACTTCGACCCGATGGGCGTGCACACCGGTGACTCGATCACCGTGGCTCCCGCTCTGACGCTCACCGACCGCGAGTACCAGCGCATGCGCGACGTCGGCATCGCCGTCATCCGCGAGGTCGGCGTCGACACCGGTGGCTGCAACATCCAGTTCGCCATCAACCCGGCCGACGGGCGCATGATCGTCATCGAGATGAACCCGCGCGTGTCGCGTTCCTCGGCGCTCGCGTCGAAGGCGACCGGCTTCCCGATCGCGAAGATCGCCGCGAAGATGGCCATCGGTTACTCGCTCGACGAGGTGCCGAACGACATCACCGCCGAGACCCCGGCGAGCTTCGAGCCGACGCTCGATTACATCGTCGTCAAGGTGCCGCGCTTCGCGTTCGAGAAGTTCCCCGCCGCCGACCGCACGCTGACGACGACGATGAAGTCCGTCGGCGAGGCGATGGCGCTGGGCCGCAACTTCACCGAGGCGCTGCAGAAGGCGCTGCGCTCGATCGAACGCAGCGACGGCCAGTTCCACTGGGATCCGGCGAGCGAGGTGACGAGCCGCGACGAGGCACTCGAGATCCTCGAGCGCTCCAAGCAGCCGACGGACGGACGCATCGTCCTCGTGCAGCAGGCGCTGCGCGCGGGCCTCAGCGTCGAGGAGGTGCACGAGGCGACGAAGATCGACCCGTGGTTCCTCGACCAGATGCAGCTCATCAACGACGTCGCGTCCGAGATCGCGGCGGCGCCCCAGCTGACGCCCGACCTGCTGCGCCTGGCGAAGAAGCACGGTTTCTCCGACGCCCAGATCGCGCAGCTGACGGGCATGAAGCAGGACGTCGTGCGCGGCGTGCGTCATGCCCTCGGCGTGCGCCCGGTCTACAAGACGGTCGACACGTGCGCCGCCGAGTTCGCCGCCCAGACGCCGTACTACTACTCCTCCTACGACGAGGAGAGCGAGGTGCTGTCGCGCGAGAAGCCGGCCGTCATCATCCTCGGATCGGGCCCGAACCGCATCGGTCAGGGCATCGAGTTCGACTACTCGTGCGTGCACGCCTCGTTCGCGCTGCGTGACGCCGGGTACGACACGATCATGGTCAACTGCAACCCCGAGACCGTCTCGACGGACTACGACACGAGCTCGCGCCTGTACTTCGAGCCGCTGACGCTCGAGGACGTGCTCGAGGTCGTCCACGCCGAGAGCGAGGCCGGCCCGATCGCGGGCGTCATCGTCCAGCTGGGCGGTCAGACGCCGCTCGGGCTCGCGAAGGCGCTCAAGGACGAGGGGGTGCCGATCGTCGGCACCTCGCCGGAGGCCATCGACCTGGCGGAGGACCGCGGCGCGTTCGGGCGCGTGCTCGCCGACGCGAAGCTGCCCGCGCCGCGTCACGGCATCGCCTTCTCGGCCGAGGAGGCCATCGAGGTCGCCCGCGAGATCGGCTACCCCGTGCTCGTGCGCCCGAGCTACGTGCTCGGCGGGCGCGGCATGGAGATCGTCTACGACGACGAGACGCTGCGCGGCTACGTCACGCGCGCGACGACGGCGTCGCCGGAGCACCCCGTGCTCGTGGACCGCTTCCTCGACGAGGCGATCGAGATCGACGTCGACGCGCTCTTCGACGGCGAGGACATGTACCTCGGCGGCATCATGGAGCACGTCGAGGAGGCCGGCATCCACTCCGGTGACTCCGCGTGCGTCCTGCCGCCCGCGACCCTCGGCACCGAAGAGCTCGAGCGCGTGCGCGCCTCGACGCTGGCGCTCGCGCAGGGCATCGGCGTGCGCGGCCTGATGAACGTGCAGTTCGCGCTCGCGCAAGACGTGCTCTACGTCCTCGAGGCCAACCCGCGTGCCTCGCGCACCGTCCCGTTCGTCGCGAAGGCGACGTCTGTGCCGCTCGCGAAGGCCGCGGCGCGCGTCATGCTCGGCGCCTCGATCGCCGACCTGCGCACCGAAGGGCTGCTACCGCCGAGCGGCGACGGCGCGAAGCTGCCGATGGACGCGCCCGTCGCGGTCAAGGAGGCCGTGCTGCCCTTCCAGCGCTTCCGCACCGCCGAGGGGCAGGTCGTCGACTCGCTGCTCGGGCCGGAGATGCGCTCCACGGGTGAGGTCATGGGCATCGACGCCGACTTCGCCACGTCGTTCGCCAAGGCGCAGCTCGGCGCAGGGCAGGGGCTGCCGACGTCAGGCACCGTGTTCGTCTCGTGCGCGAACCGCGACAAGCGCGCGATGCTGTTCCCGATCAAGCGTCTCGTCGACCTCGGCTTCGAGATCCTCGCGACGCCCGGGACGTCGGATGTGCTGCGCCGCAACGGAATCGCCTCGACCGTGGTGCGCAAGCACTCCGAAGGCCCCGGGCCGGACGGGGAGAAGACGATCGTGTCGCAGATCCTCGACGGCGAGGTCGCGATGATCGTCAACACGCCGTCCGGGTCGGATGCACGCGCTGACGGCTACGCGATCCGCGCGGCAGGGACGTCGATGAACGCGCCGATCCTCACGACGGTGCAGGAGCTCGCGGCCGCCGTGCAGGCCATCGAGGCCAGCATGCACGGCTCGTACGCGGTGAAGTCGCTGCAGGAGCACGCACGCGGCCTCGACATGTACGGCACGCGCTGAGGCAGGTCGACATCGCCGGATCGACGCCGGTGACGGCTGCGACGACCTCGGGTGACGAGGGTGCCGTGAGTGGCTCCCGAGAGCCCAAGGACGTCGTCGCCGTCACCGGTGAACTCATCTCGACGCGACGTGTCGGCGCGTTCGTCGCGCACACGTTCGTCGCGGCGGGCATCGCCGAACTCGCGCGACCGGGGCAGCTCGTCTCGCTCGCCGTCGGGGATGACGCCTCCGCCATCGTGACGCGCCGTGCCCTGCCGCTTCGCTCGGTGACGCCGAGCGGCACGTACGGCGGCACCGTCGAGGTCGTCGTCGACCCCGATGCGGACGCCGGTTCGGCGTGGCTGGCTGCGCGGCGCCTGCACGACGAGGTGAGCATCCTCGGCCCGCTCGGACGCGGTTTCCCGATTCCGACGAACCCGGTGCCCGTCGTCGTCGCAGCGGTCGGGGCGGGCGCGGCGTCGACGGGGTGGCTCGTCGAGACGCTGCGCCGCGCGGGCTGCCAGGTACCGCGGGTCGTCATCGGCGGTGAGGACGAGCGTCGGCTCCTCGGCGTCATCGAGGCGCGACGGCTCGTCGGCAGCGTCACGACGGTGGTGCCCGACGCGGGCGCGGGGGAGGACCTCGCGTACCGCATGCAGGTGGCGCTGGATGCGACGCTGCGTCAGCACGAGACGGCCCTCGTGTATGCGAGTGGCGACGTGACGTCCTTGGCCGCGATCACCGCTGCGGCGCAACGGCATTCGGTTCCCGTGCAGGCCGCGTTCGGCGTGCCGATGCCCTGTGGAACCGGGTTGTGCAGGGCGTGCGCGCTGCCCGTCGCGAACGCGGCCGGGGAGGTGACGCCCGTGCGTTGCTGCACCGAAGGGCCCGTCCTGCCCGCCGATCGGATGGCGTGGGCGCAGTTGCTCGAGGTCTCGGCATGAGCGGGGCACTCTCGACGACGCTGGGGTTGAACAAGCTCGACTCACCCTTCATCGCGGCTTCTGGGTGTGCGGGGTACGGGCACGAACTCGTGCGCTGGGGTGGGCTCGGCGCGTTCGGTGCGCTCGTCACGCCGTCGCTGACGGTGGAGGCGCAGGACGCGTCGCGCGAACGCGTCATCGTCGAATCGCCGTCAGGGATCGTGCACCCGCACGACACGCCCAACGTCGGCGCGAACTCGCTCAGCGCGACGCGTCTGCCGTGGGAGGTGACGGCGCCGACACCCGTCATCGTCTCCATCGCGGGTGCGACGAGCGGCGACTTCGCCGACGCGGCCGCGGCCGTACGGCGACGGACGGCGCTGCGTGGGGTGCTCGGCGTCGAGGTCAATCTCTCGGTCGCCAACGAGGCGAACAACGGGCGAGCGTTCGCCGGCGACGAGTACGCAGTGACGAAGGTGATCGCGCGCGTGCGGGAGCACCTGCCGCGCAACGTCATGCTCGCGGCGAAGCTGACGCTCGGTACCGACCTCGTCGAGTTGTCGCGCGCCTGCCTCAAGTCGGGTGCTGACGCACTCGTGCTCGGGCACGCTCCGGTCGCCTCCAGCATCGACGTGACGACGCTGCGCCCGCGCGCGGGCACCCGTGCTGCGATGGCCGGGCCGGCGTTGCTGCCGCTGACGGTCGGTGGCGTGTTCGAGGTGAAGGCCGCCATGGTGGCCGGTCGGTTGCCGACGGCACCCATCATCGCCGGGGGAGGTATCGCGAGCCTCGACGCCGTCGTGCAGGCGCTCGCCGCGGGAGCTTCGGCCGTCCAGGTGGGTTCGGCGCTCTTCCGCGATCCACGCGCCGGGGTGACGCTGCGGGACGGGCTTGCCGGTTTCCTCGCCGAGCGCGATCTCACCGTCGCCGGGCTCGTCGGGGCGGCGCATGCGTGACGTGACGCGCCGTGTGGTCGTGGACGAGGGCGACCGCCACCCCATGGAAGCGCGCGCATACCGCGTGTGCGATCGACGGCGGTTCGGCTCGTGCGTGACGCCGGCAACCATGTCATCCAGGCGCGCTGGGCCTCATCCTCGAACGGCCCACGGCGGCCGGGCTCGTGCGCGAGGCAGCCAGGGCCGAAGTCCTTTCCTGTTCATGTTTCATCTTCACGGAGGTTCCCATGACCACATCTGCTGAACCCGCTGCACTTGACGGTGCTGGTTTCGGCGCTCGGCTCGCGGCGACGCAGGCGCGCTTCGGGCCGGCGTGCGTCGGCATCGACCCGCACCGCTCGCTCGTCGAGTCGTGGGGGCTCGACTACTCCTACTCCGGTGTCGAGCGGTTCGCGCTGACGTGCGTCGAGGCGTTCGGTGGGCGGGTCGCATCGGTGAAACCGCAGTCCGCCTTCTTCGAGGTGTTCGGCGCGCGGGGGGTGGCGCTGCTGGAGCGTGTGACCGCTGAGCTGCGCGCGGCGGGAACGCTCGTCATCCTCGACGTGAAGCGCGGCGACATCGGCACGACGATGACGGCGTACGGCGAGGCGTTCCTCGGCAAGGATGCGCCGGAACCCGCGGATGCCATCACCGTGAGCCCGTACCTCGGATACGAGTCGCTGCGGCCGGCGCTCGATCTCGCGCGTGACACCGGGCGCGGCGTGTTCGTGCTCGCGCTGACGTCGAACCCGGAGGGTGCGGGCGTGCAGCACGCCGTCACGCCGGGCGGCACCGTGGCGGGCGACATCGTCGCCGCCGCGACGCGCGACAACGCCGACGCGGCAGCGCGAGGGGAGTGGGGCCACATCGGGTTCGTCATGGGCGCAACGATCGGTTCGGCCCTCGACGACCTCGGTCTGGGTGGCGCTCTCGCTGCCTCGAACGCGCCGATCCTCGCGCCCGGTTTCGGCGCACAGGGCGGCACCGTCGAGTCGATGCGATCGGTGTTCGGCGAGTCCATCTCACGCGTCATCCCGACGACGTCACGCGACGTCCTCAAGGCTGGCCCCTCCGTCGACGGGCTCGTCGCCGCCGTCGAGCGCACGCGTGAGTCGGTGGCCGGCCTCCGCTGAGCGGAGACAGGCATCGCGAGGCGCCCGGGCCGACTTGTGCCGGCGCTCCCCAGACGGTGCAGAACCGCACCGATCGGCAGATCGGCGGCGTCGGTGCGACCTGAGATGACGCTCGTGTGGTGCGCGCACCCATGTGAAAGGATGAGCGAACCGCTGATCGGGGCGGGCGTTGACGAAAGGGCATGGCGGTGAGTGCACGACTGGTCGTTCTGGCCGGGCCGACGGCTGTCGGCAAGGGGACGGTGGCCGCGTACATCCGCGAGCACTATCCCGAGGTGTGGCTGTCGGTGTCAGCGACGACGCGCCCGCCACGTCCGGGTGAGGTGGACGGTGTCCACTACTACTTCATGACGGACGACGAGTTCGCCGAGATGGCCGCGAACGGTGGTTTCCTCGAGCACGCCATCGTCCACGGTCGGGCGTCGTACGGCACGCCGAAGGCGCCCGTGGAGCAGGCCATCGCCGACGGCCGCCTCCCGCTGCTCGAGATCGACCTGCAGGGCGCGCGTCAGGTCAAGCAGAACGCCCCCGATGCGTTCTTCGTCTTCCTCGCGCCGCCGAGCTGGGACGAACTCGTTCGCCGACTCGTCGGCCGCGCCACCGAAACCCCCGAAGAGCGTGAGCGCCGCCTCGAGACCGCGAAGGTCGAACTCGCGGCGCAGAGCGAGTTCGACCACGTCATCGTCAACGACGATGTTCGGCGTGCCTCCGAAGAACTCGTATCATTGATGAGAACACCTGAACACTGAGGCACGTTCGCCTGCCCGCGCGCCGCGCATCACGCGCAGCGACGGCGGCCACGCGCCCCGAGGAGAAGAGGGACACATGTCCGGAACGAAGGCCGAGCCCATCGGCATCACCAACCCGCCCATCGACGACCTGCTCGAGATCGCGGACAGCAAGTACGCCCTCGTCACGTACGCGAGCAAGCGCGCCCGTCAGATCAACGGCTACTACAGCCAGCTCGCCGACGGCCTGCTCGACAACGTCGGCCCGCTCGTCGACGCCCAGCCGCAGGACAAGCCGCTCTCCATCGCGCTGCGCGAGATGAACGAGGGCCTGCTCTCCATCGAGAAGCTCGAAGCCTGAGTCGATCTCGCACATGCGCATCGTTCTCGGTGTGACAGGGGGCATCGCTGCCTACAAGGCGGCGTTGCTCCTTCGTCTTTTCACAGAAGCCGGCCACGACGTGACGGTCGTGCCCACCGCGTCAGCGCTCGAGTTCGTCGGCGCCCCGACGTGGGAGGCACTCTCCGGCAAGCCCGTGCAGACAGGCGTGTTCGAGAACGTCGCGCAGGTTCCGCACGTCCGGCTCGGGCAGAACGCCGACCTCGTCGTCGTCGCCCCCGCGACGGCCGACGTCCTCGCCAAGGCCGCGGCCGGCATGGCGAACGACCTGCTCACCAACACCCTGCTGACGGCGCGCTGCCCCGTCGTCATGGCGCCGGCGATGCACACCGAGATGTGGCTGCACCCCGCGACGCAGGCGAACGTCGCGACGCTGCGCTCGCGTGGCGCGACGATCGTCGAGCCCGCGTCCGGGCGGCTGACGGGCGCCGACACCGGCGCCGGGCGCCTGCCCGACCCCGACGTCATCCGTGACGCGGCCCTCGCGGCTGCGGCGAGCGGAGAGCGACGTGGCGGCGCCACCGCGGGTGGCTTGGCCGAGACCACCGGGCGCGAGGAGGACGCCGTCACCCCGTCAGGCGCTCTGGCCGGCCGGACCGTGCTCGTCACCGCCGGCGGCACGCGCGAGGCCATCGACCCGGTGCGTTACCTCGGCAACCGCAGCAGCGGCAAGATGGGTTTCGCCATTGCGGCGGCGGCCGCCGATCGCGGCGCCGACGTCACGTTCGTCACGACGATGCAGCCCCCGGCCGACCTCGCGCAGCGCGTCCGCGTCGTCAGCGTCGAGAGCGCCCTTCAGATGCGTGACGCGGTGCTCGCCGCGACGCCCGACGTCCTCGTCATGGCGGCCGCGGTCGCCGACTTCCGTCCCGACCACGTCGCGGACGCCAAGATCAAGAAGACCCACGGCGACGACTCGGCGCCCGTCATCACCCTCGTACGCAACCCGGACATCCTCGCCGAGGCGGTGCGTCAGCGTGATGCAGAGCTCCAGCCGACAGCCGCGTCGACGAACGTGTCGAGCCGTGTCATCGTCGGCTTCGCGGCCGAGACGGGTGACGCTGACGGCGATGTTCTCCACCACGCCCGCGCGAAACTGGCCCGCAAGGGCTGCGACGTCCTCGTCGCCAACGAGGTGGGCGACGGCGTGACGTTCGCTCAGGATTCGTCGACGGCTCACCTGCTGCGCCGCGGCAGTGATGACGTCGTCACGGTCGGCCCGGCGCCCAAGTCTCACATCGCGGCGGCGCTGCTCGATCTCGTCGCCGACCTCGTCCCCTCTCAGTAACATCAACGATGGGTGCGTCGCACCCAGCCAGCAGCCGCTGCCCTAAGGAGTCATTCCGTTGTCTCGTCTCTTCACGTCCGAATCCGTCACCGAGGGCCACCCCGACAAGATCTGCGACCAGATCAGTGACGCGATTCTCGACGACATGCTGCGTCAGGACCCGCAGGCCCGCGTGGCCGTCGAGACGATGGTGACGACGGGTCTCGTCCACGTCGCCGGCGAGGTGCGCACCGAGGGGTACACGGACGTCGCGAAGCTCGTGCGCAAGGTGATCACGAACGTCGGCTACGACTCGTCCGAAAAGGGTTTCGACGGCCACAGCTGCGGCATCTCCGTCTCGATCGGCGCTCAGTCCGAGGACATCGCGCAGGGCGTGGACAGCGCTCACGAGCACCGCGTCGGCGGCGGCGAGGACCCCCTCGACAGCCAGGGCGCGGGCGACCAGGGCCTCATGTTCGGCTACGCGTGCGACGACACGCCCGAGTTCATGCCGCTGCCGATCCACCTCGCGCACCGCCTCTCCGAGCGCCTGACGAGCGTCCGCAAGAACGGCGACCTCGACTACCTGCGCCCCGACGGCAAGACGCAGGTGACGATCTCCTACGACGGTGACAAGGCCGTCGCGCTCGACACGCTCGTGCTGTCGACGCAGCACGACGCCGGCATCGACCTGGACGGCCAGCTCACGCCCGACATCACGCGTCACGTCATCGAGCCCATCATCGCGGAGCTCGCGGCGAGCGGCGTCACACTCGACACGAACGAGATGCGTCAGCTCATCAACCCGACCGGCAAGTTCGTCATCGGTGGCCCGATGGGCGACGCGGGCCTCACCGGCCGCAAGATCATCGTCGACACCTACGGCGGCATGGCCCGCCATGGCGGCGGCGCCTTCTCCGGGAAGGACCCGTCGAAGGTCGACCGTTCGGCTGCGTACGCGATGCGCTGGGTGGCGAAGAACGTCGTCGCTGCGGGCCTCGCGAAGCGCTGCGAGGTGCAGGTCGCGTACGCCATCGGCAAGGCGCAGCCCGTCGGCCTCTACGTCGAGTGCTTCGGCACGGAGACGAAGCCGCTCGACGTCATCCAGAAGGCCATCGCGGACACGTTCGACCTGCGTCCGGCCGCTATCGTCGACGCGCTCGACCTGCTGCGCCCCATCTACCAGCCGACGGCCGCGTACGGCCACTTCGGTCGCACGAGCGCCGACGGCGTCGAGAACCCCTTCACGTGGGAGCAGACGAACCGCATCGAAGAGCTGCAGCGCGCGGCCGGCTGAGAGGCGTGATCCGTGCCGTGACCCGCTCGATCGGGCCGCGGCACGGTTGCTTTCAGGCCCCGAAACTCCCGGGATGCCGGGGTTGTCGGAGCACTCGTGTAGAGATGAGGTCATGACGAGCGACGACGTGCACGCCGCGAGCAGCGAACAACTCGCGCTGCTGCGCGACGCCGTGCGCGCCAAGGCACGCGGGGACGATGCGGGCAGCGCGAAGGCTGCTACGCGCGACGGTGGGAGCGAACGGGTCGCCGTCGTCTGGCCGATGCTCGAGGTGCCTCACCTCGACCGCGAGTTCGAGTACCGCATCCCCGCCGAACTGGCCGATGACGTGCGCTTCGGCGTCGCCGTCAAGGTGCGTTTCCACGGCAAGCGCATCACCGGGTACGTCGTCGGCGTGCGCGAGACCCCCGAGTTCACCGGCACGCTGAGCCCGCTGCTCGCCGTCGTGTCGCCCGAGGCCGTGCTCACCGAGCACATCTGGCAGGTGGCGCAAGCCGTCGCCGCTCGCATGGGCGGCACCGTCTCCGATGTCCTGCGCCTCGCGATCCCACCGCGGCACGCACGCGCCGAGAAGGCCCTCGACGAGCGGATGGCGAAGGCGTCGGCGGCGGATCGATCGATGCCCGAGGTGGCTGAGGCCGGGAACGCTGGTCCTGACGCCGCTTCGGCTGTGCCGGCTGAGCCTGACGACGAGGCTTCGGCTGTCACGGGCGGCGCTGCTGCCCATGATGGTGCGGCTGTCGCTGATAACGAGGCTGCTCCTGGCGAGGCGCTCGCGTCGTGCGGCGGGCATGCCTCGACGAGCGCGACGTCCAGCGGCGCGGTTGCGGCCGACGGGCCTACACCGGGCGATGATATGGCCTCGACGAGTCATGCGACGAGCGGCGCGGTGGCGGCCAGTGCGCCGGCGCCGCTCAGCGCGTGGCGTCACTACGCCGGGGGATTGAGCCTGCTCACGCATCTTGCCGCGGGGGAGAACCCGCGTGGTTCCTGGGATGTCGCGCCCGGGCTGTTCGGCCCGGATGCCTGGCCTGCCGCCGTCGCGGACGCCGCGGCAGCGGTGCGCGATTCTGGGCGTTGCACCGTCGTCGTCGTGCCCGACGGGCGGGATGTCGATCGCGTCGCCGCGGCGTGTTCGGCCCGGTTGAGCGACGATCAGGTCGTCACCCTCACGGCGGACATGGGTCCGCAGGCCCGCTACACCGCGTTTCTCAAGGCGCTGCGCGGCCTCGCCGATGTCGTCGTCGGAACGCGCGCGGCGATGTTCGCTCCGGTGCCCGACCTCGGCCTCGTCGTGTGGTGGGACGACGCCGACACCCTTCACGTCGACCCGCACGCGCCGTATCCGCACGTCGGAGCCGTGCTCGAGACTCGCGCCGACCTCGCCCCGGCCGCCCTGTTGAGCGCGGGCGCCGTGCCGTCGGTGCGGGTGCAGGCCCAGGTCGAGGCCGGCGTCAGTGTCCCCGTCGACCCGGTCGAACGCACGAGCGCGCGCGTCGTCGTCACGGGCGACGACCGCAGCGTCGAGCGTCACGGCGCCGCAGCCCGCGCGCGCATCCCCGCCGAGGCATGGCAGGGCGCGACCCGCGCGTTGCAGGACGGGCCGGTGCTCGTCCAGGTGCCGCGCCGCGGGTACATCCCGACGATCGCGTGCGCCCGGTGCCGCACGAAGTCGACCTGCGACGTGTGCCACGGGCCGCTCGGGCTCGACGGCGAGCACAGCGCCCCGACCTGCCGGTGGTGCGGCCACGTCGCGCACGTGCTGACCTGCCCCGAGTGCGGCAGCCACGAGATCCGGTCGCTGACGATCGGGGCCGGACGCACCGCCGAAGAACTGGGCCGTGCGTTTCCCGGGGTGCCGGTGCGGCGCTCCGGGGCGCCGGACGTGCTCGCGAGCGTGCCCGACGAGCCCGCGCTCGTCATCTGCACCCCCGGTGCTGAACCCGTCGCCGAGAACGGGTACAGCGCCGCGATCCTGCTCGACGCATGGGCCCTGCTCGACCGGGGCGGGCTCGACGCCGGTCAGCGTGCCCTCACGCACTGGTGCGCCGCGGCGGGCCTCGTGCGCCCGGCGTCGACGGGCGGCGTCGTCTACCTTGCGGGCGTGCCCCGGCACGTGCCGTTTCCCGCCGTCGAGGCGCTCGTGCGTTGGGCGCCGCGGTGGTTCGCGGCGCGTGAACTCGCCGAGCGCGCCGAGGTGATGCTGCCACCCGCCACGCGGATGGCAGCGCTCGAGGGCCCGCGACGCGCGGCCGCTCGGTACGCCGAAGCGCTCGAGAAGGCGGCGCGCGAGCACGACGTCAGCGTCGGCGTCCTCGGCCCGCTGCCGCTGCGGCGCCGGCACGTGTTCGACCGGGCGACGCCCCAGCGTCAGGCCACGTCGTCGGACGACGACGAGTCGCTCGTGCGCTTCCTCGCGCGGTGGAACGACCCGACCGATGCAGACGTCCCGGCGCTGCTGCGCGCCCTCACCGCGTCACGCTCAGCCGCGCGCGAACCCGTCGTCACGGTGCGCCTCGACCCACTCCTGGACGGCCTGGCATGACGAGCCCGAGCCGCTCCGCCCGCTACGGTGGCGCCATGATGTCTGGACCTAACCTCACGAGCGGCCTCACCTCGAGTGCCGGCCGCCGCGCCCGGGCGATCGACCTCGACGACCTCGACGGCCCCGACGCCGGCGACCTCGCGAGCCTCGCCGACCTGGGTGACGCGCCGCAGCCGAGCCCGGTCGACATGGTCGTGTTCGACATCGGCAACGTGCTCGTGCGCTGGCAGCCGCGCGCGGCACTGCTCGACGCCGTCGGCGAGGACGCGGCGACAGCGCTGCTCACCGACCCCGAACTCGACTTCTTCGCACACAACCTCGCCGCTGACGGCGGGCGCGCGTGGCGCGAGATCGTCGCCGAGATCGACGAGCGACACCCGCACCACACGGCCGCGGCGCAGGCCTACATCGACAACTTCCACCTCGCCATCGCCGAGCCGATCGCGGGCAGCGTCGCCATCGTGCGCGAACTCGCTGAGGCGGGTGTGCCACTGTTCGCGCTGACCAACTTCAGCGCCGAGCTGTTCGAGGTCGCCCGTTCGCTGCACGGCGACGTGCTCGACCTGTTCGAGGAGATCATCGTCTCCGGCGAGGAGGGCGTGACGAAGCCCGACCCGGAGATCTGGGAGATCCTCGAAGAGGTGACGCGCCACCGCGGCGGGTTGAGCGACGCCGTCTTCATCGACGACTCAGCCGCCAACGTCATGGGGGCCGAGCAAGCCGGCCTCGACGCGATCCTGTTCACCGACCCCGACACCCTGCGCGACGATCTGCGCCTGCGCGGGCTGCCGTTGGAGCCGTCAGCCGGCCCGCGCCAGACGAGTGCCGGCGTGTCCGAGACGCCCGACGGCACCGCCGGGGCCGGCGCGGCTCAGCACTAGACTGATTCCTCACGACTCACCCCCTGCGGAGCTGCGCGAGCCGCCCGCTCGAACCGACGAAGGGCCCACCAGCCGATGCGCGTAGTTTTCGCCGGAACCCCGGAGGCGGCTCTGCCGTCGTTGCGGGCCCTGCTCGATTCGGCCCACGAGGTCGTCGCCGTCGTGACGCGCCCCGAGGCGCGTCAGGGGCGCGGGCGCAAGACGTCGCCGTCGCCGGTGCACGAGCTCGCGCTCGAGGCAGGCCTCGAGGTGCTGACGCCGACGAAACCGTCCGACGACGACTTCGTCGCGCGGCTGCGCGAACTCGAGCCCGACGCCGCGCCGATCGTCGCGTACGGCGGGCTCATCCCGCCGTCGGTGCTCGCGATTCCGCGGCACGGCTGGATCAACCTGCACTTCTCGCTGCTGCCCGCCTGGCGTGGCGCCGCACCCGTGCAGCACGCCCTCATGGCCGGTGACGACGTGACGGGCGCCTCGACGTTCCTGCTCGAGGAGGGGCTTGACACCGGGCCCGTCTTCGGCACGATGACGGAGGCGATCGGCCCCACCGACACCTCCGGCGACCTGCTGACACGCCTCGCCGAAGGTGGTGCGTCCCTGCTCGTGTCGACGCTCGACGCCCTCGCGAACGGTGACGTGACGCCGATTCCGCAACCTCGCGACGGTGTCTCGCTCGCGCCCAAGATCCATGTCGACGACGTGCGTCTCGACTTCTCGGTGCCCGCGTTCGCCGTCGACCGCCGTATCCGCGGCGCGTCTCCGGCGCCCGGGGGGTGGGCGATGCTGCGTGGTGAGCGCGTCAAGCTGCTGCGCAGCCGCCTCGCCGACGCCGACGGGTGCCCGCCGCTGACACCCGGCGAGCTGCACGCCACGAAGAAGCAGGTGTTCGCCGGCGCACTCGGCGGCGTCGTCGAACTGCTCGAGGTGCAGCCGCACGGCAAGAAGGTCATGCGTGCCGCCGACTGGGCCCGCGGGCTGCGTTTGAACGAAGGGGAGAGCTTCGGTGAGTGACGAACGACGCGGCGGCAGCGGCTCCAGCCGCCAGAGTGGCGGACAGGGCGGCCGTGACGAACGACGTACGGGCGGCCCCGGGCGCGATGGCCGAGGCGCGCAGCGGAGCGCCGGTCATGGAGAACAACCTCCACGCGACGATCGCCGTGACGCGCGGGGCCGTCAGCGTTCGGATGCGCGCTTGCGCGGCGCGGGCCACCGCAGTGAGCAGGCGCCGTCAGCGCGCCGGCGCACGGGTGATCCCGCCCGCAGTGCGGCGCTCGCCGTCCTGCGCGCCGTCGACGACGGTGCCTACGCCAACCTCGAGATGCCGAAGGTCCTCACGCGCCATGATCTGAGTGGCCGCGACGCGGCGTTCGCCACGGAGCTGGCCCTCGGCACCATCCGTCGACAAGGGTTCTACGACCGCGTCATCGAGACGGGTTCGGGCCGCGCGCCGTCGCAGATCGACCCGGTCGTGCTCGCCGTGCTGCGCCTCGGCGTCCACCAGATCCTGTCGATGCGCGTGCCCGTCCATGCCGCCACGTCGGAGACCGTCGCCCTCGCCCGCGAGCACGCCGGCTCGGGTGCGGCGGGTTTCGTCAACGCCGTCCTGCGACGCGCGGGGGAGCGCGACCATGAGACGTGGATCGCCGACCTCACGCGCGGTGTCGATGACGCCGACGAGGTGCGCGCCGTCGCGACTTCCCACCCGCGCTGGGTCGTCTCGGCGCTGCGCCAGTCGCTGCGCGGCCACAGAGCCGCGGGCGGGGACGGTCAAGCGAGCCTCGACGACGCACTCGACGCGCTGCTCGAGGCCGACAACACGCCTCCGCGCGTCAGCCTCGTCGCCCGCCCGGGCCTTGCCACCGTCGACGAGCTCGTCGCATCCGGAGCCGAGGCGAGCGACCTGTCGCCGGTCGGCGCGGTGCTGCCGTTCGGCGATCCCGCGAACATTCCCGCGATCCGGCAGACGAGGGCTGCGGTGCAGGACGAAGGTTCGCAGCTGCTCGCCCTCGCACTCGCCGACGCTGACGTGCCGCCGCGCACGGCATCGGGCGGTGACGCACGCGAGGATTGGCTCGACCTGTGCGCCGGCCCCGGCGGCAAGGCCGCGCTGCTCGGCGCGGTCGCGCACCTGCGCGGCGACGTCCTCTACTGCAACGAGGCGAGCGAGCACCGCACGGACCTCGTGCGGCGCACCCTGCGCGCGCTGCTCGACGACGGCGCGGAGATCTACATCGGCACCGGCGACGGGCGCGACCTCGGTCGTGAGGAGCCCGGCACCTACGACCGCGTGCTGCTCGACGCGCCCTGCACCGGCCTCGGCGCGCTGCGCCGTCGCCCCGAGTCGCGCTGGCGCCGTCAACCATCGGACGTCGCGCAGCTTTCCGCTCTGCAGGTCGAACTGCTCGACTCCGCGATCGACGCGACGCGTGCGGGCGGCGTCATCGGATACGCGACGTGCTCGCCGCACCCCGCAGAGACCCTCGCCGTCGTCGCGGAGGTGCTCGGACGGCGCGACGACGTCGTCCAGGAGGACGCCTGGCCGCTGTTCCGCGACGCGTTCGACGAGCCCATCGAGCGCGTCGGCGACCTGCCGTCCGTCCAGTTGTGGCCGCATCTGCACGGTACCGACGCCATGTTCTTCGCCCTCCTGAGAAAGAAGTGACCCGCATGACCGACGCCCGTGACGTCCGCATCTCGCCGAGCATCCTCTCCGCCGATTTCGCCAACCTTGAACGCGAGCTCGACGCCATCAACAACGCCGACTGGGCGCACGTGGACGTCATGGACAACCACTTCGTGCCCAACCTGACGCTCGGGCTGCCGGTCGTCGAGTCGCTGCTGAAGGTGAGCCCGATCCCGCTCGATGCGCACCTCATGATCGACGACCCCGACCGCTGGGCGCCCGCCTACGCCGAGGCCGGGTGCAAGAGCGTGACGTTCCACGTCGAGGCCGCGGCCGACCCGAAAAAGCTCGCACGCGACATCCGCGCGGCCGGAGCGCGCGCGTCGATGGCGATCAAGCCGAACACGCCGTGGGAGCCGTACGCAGATCTGCTGCCCGAGCTCGACATGGTGCTCGTCATGACGGTCGAGCCCGGCTTCGGTGGTCAGTCGTTCATGGCGGAGCAGATGCCGAAGGTGCGGGCGGTGCGCGAGAGCATCCGCACGCACGGCGGTGACGTGTGGGTGCAGGTCGACGGCGGCGTCTCGGCCAAGACGATCGAGCAGTGCGCCGAAGCCGGTGCCGACACCTTCGTCGCGGGATCGGCCGTCTACGGTGCCGAGTCCGCTGCCGCCGCGATCGACGAGCTGCGTGCCCTGGCTGCGGGGCACGCGCACTGAACTGACGTGTGTCGCACCGAGCGGGGTGGGCGAGCTTGCGAGGGAAGACGCGCAGAAGAGTGCGAAGGAGTAACATGTTGGGCGTGTACCCGGGGTAGGTGAAATTCCTAGCCGGCGGTGAAAGTCCGCGACCCGGCCCGCTTCGACAGGGGTCGGTTGACTCGGTGAGATTCCGAGACCGACGGTTAAAGTCCGGATGGGAGGTTGCACGCGGTTGTTCGCGCTCTGCGCGGGCGGCCGACGAGCCGTTGCGGCGTGCCTGAGGGCATCGCGCGTGGCGTCTCGGCCGATGTCGTCGGCGCCTTCGTGGCGTGCGGCGGGCGTCAGCTTTCTCGTGCCCCGGTGATCGGTTGTTCGATCGGACCGGAAGGCATCTCGTGAGACTCGAGCGTCACAGCGCCATGGAGCGCGCCGCGCAGCTGGCTGCGCTGTCGCCGCGTGTCGACCCCAATCCTCGTGTCGGGTGCGTCGTCGTCGACGCTGACGGCGTCATCCTCGCAGAGGGCTACCACCGCGGCGCGGGCACGTGGCACGCCGAGGCCGCGGCCATCAACGAAGCGATCGCGACGGGCGTCGACCTGCGTGGCGCGACGGCGTACGTCACCCTCGAACCCTGCGCGCACACCGGGCGCACCCCGTCGTGTGCGCGCGCTCTGATCCGCGCCGGCGTCGCCCGTGTTGTCTTCGGCCAACCCGACCCGAACGGCGCGGCCGCCGGGGGAGCGCAGATCCTGCGCGAGGCAGGCGTCGCCGTCGAACAAGTTGACACCCTCGCGGCTGCGAGCCGAGACCTCAACGCCGACTGGACGTTCTCCGTCACCCACGCGCGCCCGTTCGTGCGCTGGAAGTACGCCTCGACCCTCGATGGATTCAGCGCGGCGTCGGATGGCACGTCGCAGTGGATCACCGGCCCGGCCGCGCGCGTCGACGTCCACGCGCAGCGTGCCGAGCACGGCGCGATCGTCGTCGGCACCGGCACCGTTCTCGCCGACGACCCGCAGCTCACAGTCCGCGACGCCCAGGGACGCGCGGGGGTGCAGCAACCGTTGCGCGTCGTCGTCGGCGACACCCCGATCCCCGACACTGCCCGCGTGCTCGACGACGCCGCTTCCACCCTCGTGCTGCCCCGGCAGAGCCCGACCGACGTCCTCGCCGCGCTGCACGCGCGCGGCATTCACGCCGTCTGGCTCGAAGGTGGACCGACGCTGGCCGCGGTGTTCCTGCGTGCCGGGCTCGTCGACGAGATCGTCGCCTATCTCGCCCCCGCCCTGCTCGGCGCGGGCCGCCCCGCGGCCGCCGACCTCGGCATTACGACGATCGCGGAGGCCCGCCGCTTCGACCTCGTCGACGCCACGACGCTGCCCTCGAACGAACCGTCCGCCACCGACCTGCGCCTGCGCCTGCGTCCCACGAAGGAGATCTGATGTTCACCGGAATCATCGAAGCGACCGGCACGCTCGAGCGCATCGAGCACACCGCCGACGCGGCGATCCTCACGATCGCGGGCGCCGCAGTCCTCGACGACGCCCACCACGGCGACAGCATCGCCGTCAACGGCGTGTGCCTGACGGTGACCACGTTCGACGAGCAGCGTTTCAGCGTCGACGTCATGAAGGAGACGCTCGATCGCACGAGCCTGGGCGCGCTCGTGCCGGGCAGCCGGGTCAACCTCGAACGCGCCATGAGCGCGCAGGCACGGTTCGGCGGTCACGTCGTGCAGGGCCACGTGGATGCGACCGTCCGCATCACCGCCATCGAACCGGGGGAGCGCTGGAGCGTCGTGCGTTTCGACCTGCCCGTCGACCTGGCGCCCTACGTCGTGGAGAAGGGTTCGGTGACGCTCGACGGCGTGTCGCTCACGGTCGCCTCGCGCCAGGAGGCGTCGTTCAGCGTCAGCCTCATCCCGACGACGCTCGAGCTGACGACGTTCGGCGCCGCCCGCGTCGGCGGTCTCGTCAACGTGGAGGTCGACGTGCTCGCCAAGTACGTCGAGCAGATGCTCGCGCCGCGCCTCGCTGCGCTCGACATCCGTCTCGTGGAACTTGACGCCCGCCTGGCGGCCTCCGAGGGGCGCGCATGAGCATCTGGGAACAGGCCTACTCGGCGCACCTGATGATCGGCGGTGCGCAGATCACGTGGCGCGAGATCATCGGCAACGCGTTCGGGATGGCGTCCGCGATCGGTGGCATGCGCCGCAAGGTGTGGGCGTGGCCGGTCGGCATCATCGGCAACATGCTGCTGTTCACCGTGTTCGCCGGGCTCGTGTTCGGCATGGACGATCGCGCGCCGATGCTCGGTCAGGCCGGGCGGCAGATCTTCTTCATCATCACGAGCCTGTACGGCTGGTGGGTGTGGCGCGCGAGCCGCCGCGACGGCACGAGCGGTGAGGCCGTCACGCCGCACTGGGCGAGCGCGAGCCAGCGCATCGGCTACCTGATCGCCTGGGGCGCGGGCGTCGTCGTCGTGCACTGGGTCTTCACGCTGATCGGCGCGGGTTGGCCGGCGCCGTGGTGGTACTTCTGGTGCGACGCCTGGATCTTCGTCGGCTCCCTGCTCGCGACGTTCGCGATGGCGCGCGGCTGGAACGACTTCTGGCTCATGTGGATCGCAGTCGACGCCGTCGGCGTGCCCGAGCTCATCTATTCCAAGTACTACCCGAGCGCCGTGCTGTACGCGCTCTACGCAGCCCTCGTCGTCGTCGGATTCGTGCAGTGGGTGCGCATCTCACGCCCCCACAGCGTCGCCGAACGCGAGAGGGAAGCGGCCTGAGCGATGCACAGCCCGTCGAAGCAGACCGAGACGATGAAAACCGAGACGAGAGGGAGCCTGATGAGCGCCGCACCCAGCGCCGCAACGCCCGAGGAGACGCCGCTGGCGCTGTCGAGCATCGAGGACGCGCTCGAGCAACTGCGGCTCGGACGGCCGGTGCTCGTCGCCGACGACGAGAACCGCGAGAACGAGGCCGACATCGTCATGTCCGGCGCGACGATGACGCGCGAGTGGATGGCGTGGGCGATCCGGCACAGCTCCGGGGTCATCTGCGCGCCGATGCCGGACGCGATCGCCGACCGCCTCCTGCTGCCCCCAATGGTGTCGCGCAACGAGGATCCGAAGGGCACCGCCTACACGATCTCCGTCGACGCGAAGGACGGCGTGCACACCGGCATCTCCGCAGCCGACCGCGCGCTGACGCTGCGGTTGCTCGCCGACCCGAGCACCGAGCCGAGCGCGCTGACGCGCCCCGGGCACGTCTTCCCGCTGCGCGCCAAGCCGGGCGGCGTCCTCGAGCGCGACGGGCACACCGAGGCCTCCGTCGACCTGTGCCGCCTCGCCGGGCTCGAACCGGTCGCGATGATCGTCGAACTCGTCCACGACGACGGCGCGATGATGCGGCTGCCCGGCGCGATCGAGCTGGCGCAGCGCGAGGGCCTCGCCGTCATCACGATCGAGCAGCTCATCGCGTGGCGGCGCCGCCACGACCGCGTCGAACGCGTCGCGAGCGCCGACCTGCCGACGCAGGTCGGAACGTTCCGCGTGGAGGCCTACGCCGATCGGGAGAACGGCGCCGAGCACCTCGCGCTCGTCGCGCCGACCGACGGTGATGACGTGCCGCTCGTGCGCGTCCACTCCGAATGCCTGACGGGCGACGCGCTCGGCTCGCTGCGCTGCGACTGCGGGCCGCAGCTCGCCGAGGCGCAGCGGCTCGTCGCGCGTGAGGGCGGGGTCGTCGTCTACCTGCGCGGGCAGGAGGGCCGCGGCGTCGGCCTGCTCAACAAGATCCGCGCGTACGCCCAGCAGGACGCCGGCGCCGACACCGTCGACGCGCAGACGAACCTGGGGTTGCCGATCGAGGCGCGCGAATACGGCGCCGCCGCAGCGATTCTGCGCGACCTTGGCATCGAACGGGTGAGGCTGCTGACGAACAACCCGGCCAAGGTACGCGAGCTCATCGAGCACGGGATCGATGTCGTCGAGACGGTGCCGCTCATCGCGGGGCGCACCGTCCAGAACGCCTCCTACCTGCGCACCAAGCGCGAGCGCATGGGGCACACGTTCGACGCGTGAACCGCGCGTCGCATCGGAACCACCAGCCCGGCACACCACCCGCACGCACGAACCACCACTGCAGATCGATCGAAGGAGAACATCATGAGCGGCCACGGAGCCCCCACCCTCAGCACTGACGCGGCGGGCCTGCGCGTCGCCGTCGTCGCGGCGAGCTGGCACGAGAAGGTCATGAACGGCCTCATCGACGGCGCCCGTCGCGGCCTCGCCGACGCCGGCGTCCGTGACGACGACGTGACACTCGTGCGCGTGCCCGGCACGTTCGAGCTGACGGCGGCCTGCGCGCGCCTCGCGCCGCACTTCGACGTCCTCGTCGCGCTCGGCGTCGTCATTCGCGGTGGCACTCCGCACTTCGACTACGTCTGCAGCGCCGCGACGGACGGGCTGACGCAGATCGGCGTCACGACCGGCAAGGCGATCGGTTTCGGCGTCCTCACGTGCGACACCGACGCCCAGGCGCTCGATCGTGCGGGCCTCGAGGGTTCGAGCGAGGACAAGGGTCACGAGGCGGCGACGGCGGCCGTCGTCACGGAGATGACGTTGCGCTCGTTGCAGCTTCCGGCCGCGACGCTGTGAGCGGCGCGACGCCGGGCGCGGTCGGCCCGGCGCGAACGCAGCCGGTAGCCTTGGGCACCGTGAAGAGCTTTGAGCAACTGTGGGAAGAACTGAGCGAGAAGGCGGCCACGCGCCCCGAAGGGTCGGGCACCGTCGCCGAGCTCGACGCGGGCGTCCACTTCATCGGCAAGAAGATCGTCGAGGAGGCCGCCGAGGTGTGGATGGCCGCCGAACACGAGGGCAACGCCGCCGCCGCCGAGGAGATCAGCCAGTTGCTGTACCACCTGCAGGTGCTCATGCTCGAGCGCGGCATCACGCTCGACGACGTCTACTCCCACCTGTGATCGAAGGGTCCTCCATGCTGCGCGTTGCCGTGCCCAACAAGGGCGCCCTGTCCGAATCCGCCGCGTCGATGCTCAAGGAAGCGGGCTACCGCGGGCGTCGCGAGTCGAAGGAACTCGTCGTCGTCGACCGCGACAACGACGTCGAGTTCTTCTTCCTGCGCCCCAAGGACATCGCCGTCTACGTCGGTTCGGGCACCCTCGACCTCGGCATCACCGGGCGTGACCTGCTGCTCGATTCCGGCTCGAGCGCCGTCGAACACCTGCAGCTCGGCTTCGGCGGTTCGACGTTCCGCTACGCCGGCCGCCCGGGTGTCGCGACGTCCGTCAGCGAGCTGGTGGGGCGCCGCATCGCGACGTCGTTCGCCGGCCTCGTGCGGGCCGATCTCGCCAAGAACGGCGTCGAGGCCGAGGTCGTACGTCTCGACGGCGCCGTCGAGACGGCCGTGACGCTCGGCGTCGCCGACGTCATCGCCGACGTCGTCGAGACCGGCACGACGCTGCGCAACGCGGGCCTCGAGGTCTTCGGCGAGCCGATCCTCACGAGTGAGGCCGTCCTCATCCGCCCGGACGCGCGTGAAGTCGGTGACGCCGCACTGACGCTCGTGCGTCGCCTCGAAGGTGTCCTCACGGCCCGCAACTTCGTCATGATGGACTATGACATCGAAGCTTCCCTCGTCGAACGCGCCGCGGCGCTGACGCCGGGGCTCGAGTCGCCGACCGTCTCGCCGCTGCACGACCCGAACAAGGTCGCGGTGCGCGCGATGGTCAACCGCAAGGTCATCAACCACGTGATGGACGAGCTGTACGCGCTCGGCGCGCGTGCCATCCTCGTCACCGACATCGCAGCCTGCCGCCTGTAGTCGAGCCCGCGAGGAGCAATCATGAGTGACGTCGACGCCTACCGTCCCTTCGTCCCGCGACGCGGGCGGGCGATGGCGTTCACCGCGGCGGCGCTGTCCGTCGTCGTGTTCGGCATCGTCGCGTTCGTCCTCGTGCCCGGTGGCGGTGCGACGGGGTGGACGACGATGGACAAGTGGTCGTTGTTCTTCCTCGGGTGTGCGATCGGCTGGATGCTGTCGCGCTGGGGGCTGGTCAAGGCCGTGCCGAACGAGCGCGGTCTCAAGGTGCGCAACCTCATCCTCACGCGTGAGATCGAGTGGGCCGAGATCCTCGGCGTCCAGTTCGGCGGCGGGCGGGCCTGGGCGACGCTCGACCTCGCCGACACCGAGCAGCTCGCCGTCATGGCCATCCAGCGCGCTGACGGCCCGTCGGCCGAGGCGGAGGCCTCGCGCCTCGCGGCCCTCGTCGAGGTCGCTCGTCAGCGTGCCGCAGCCGCGGCGGGCGCGCACGACTGACGCTCGTTCAGCCCCGAATGGGGTCGTCCGGCACGCGAACGAGCGCGTCGGGGCGCGGTGGGTGCGCCGCGAACCAGGCGTCCTCCTGCAACTCCCACGCGAGCCAGTAGGGCACGAACGTCTCGCCGTCGCGCTCCAGCGCGCGCCGCTTGCGTGTCTCGCGCTCGGCCTCCAGCCACAGGGCGGCGTGGGCGAGCGACCGTCCGACCCAGGTCGCGCCGACGCCTTCGACGATGAGCGGACGATCGGGTGTGATTGTGACGCGTCCTCGCGCCGCCGTGCCCGGCCAGTGGGTCGGCAGGTAGGTGCTCGCGTTGTGGCGTGACCACTGCTCGGCGATGTGACGGGCCCGCACGAGCCCCGCCGACAGCCCGTCCCAGTCGCGGTACAGATCGTCGAGGTGGACGATCTGGGCGTCCACGTGACGATCGTGCAGAGCGCCGGCGAGCTGCGTCTTGCCCGAGCCGGAGCGGCCGTCGATCGTGACGAGCCAGCGCGGGCGCGTCATCCGCGCCTCGACGTGCGCGAGGGCGTCGTCGTGTTCGACGTGCGGCACGCACGCGAGGGCGGCGGCCTCGGGACGCACGGGGGCCGAGAGCGAGCCGGCGCGTGCGTCATCCACGGATCAAACCTATCGGCGCTGCGTCGCCGTGGCCTCTAATCTGGTGCCATGACTGTTGCCGTGCGTGTCATCCCGTGCCTCGACGTCGACGCCGGCCGCGTCGTCAAGGGCGTCAACTTCGAGAACCTGCGCGACGCGGGCGACCCCGTCGAGCTCGCCGCGAAGTACGGCGCCCAGGGCGCCGACGAGTTGACGTTCCTCGACGTGACGGCGAGCTCCTCGGATCGTTCGACGACGTACGACGTCGTCTCGCGCACCGCGGAGCAGGTCTTCATCCCGCTGACGGTCGGGGGAGGCGTGCGCACGGTCGACGACGTCGACCGGTTGCTGCGCGCCGGCGCCGACAAGGTCGGCATCAACACGGGCGCCATCGCCCGCCCCGCGGTCATCGGGGAGATCGCCGACCGGTTCGGCGCGCAGGTGCTCGTCCTGTCGGCCGACGTGCGCCGCGTCGATGGCCACTACGTCGTGACGACGCACGGTGGGCGTCGCGCGAGCGACCTCGACGCCGTCGAATGGTGTGCTCGCGCGGAGGCGCTGGGCGCCGGGGAGATTCTGCTCAACTCGATGGACGCCGACGGCACGAAGGCCGGCTTCGACCTCGACCTCGTCGACGCCGTGCGCCGCGAGGTCAGCGTCCCGCTCATCGCGAGCGGCGGCGCGGGCGCCGTCGAGCACTTCGAGCCGGCCGTCGCGCACGGCGCTGACGCGGTGCTCGCCGCGTCGGTGTTCCACTACGGCGAGCTGACGATCGGTGACGTCAAGGGTGCCCTTGCGGCGGCGGGGCACCCGGTGCGCTGACGCTCCGTCGTGCGCTGACGCTCAGATGCCGCGCGGTTCGGCGACGAACCGGTTGATGTCGTCGGGCTCGCCCTCGAACTCGACGAAGCTCATCCGCCCGGCCAGGTGCAGCAGCACCTCGCTCGGCTGGCCGGCGACGATGAACTCGCCGATCGGCTCCGACGGCGAGTTGAGCGCCAGCGGCGCGTGCCCCGGGCACAGCGCCGCGACGCGCATCGCCGAGCGGCGCAGCGTCATCCGTGCGGCCGTGGGCAATGCGTCGTAGAGCGCGTTCTGCAGGTCGGCGCCCAGCACGCGGACGCCGTCCTGGTCGGCGGCCGGCAGCTGAGCGCGCAGGATGTCCTCGTGGTGGATGAAGTACTCCTGCAGGTTCGCGTGCGCATCGACGGCGGGGATGCGGAACGGCGAGAACTCGTGCGGACCCTTGCGCACCATGTCGACGAGATCCTCGAACGGGCGCAACGCGTAGCGCTCCCGGGTGCGTTCGGACGCGTCGCGCACCTGGGGCACGAGGATACCGAGGGCCTCCGGGCGGCGCTCACGCATCGCGAGGTGTGCCATGAGATCCCTGACATTCCAGCCGACGCACAGCGTCGGCGCGTCCGGGCCGAGGCGCAGGGCGGTGTCGCACAGGGCATGACGTTCGGCTTGGGCATACTTGCGCATGCCGCAATGTTGTCACCTGCGCGAATGCGCGAGCAAAGGAACCCCACGTGACCTCAGCCGACCTGGCCCCTGACGCCTCACCTGTGCGCGTGGCCGCCGCCGGCGCCCGCGAGCAGTGGCGAGCGTTCGCGCCCGCCGTCATCGGCGCGACGGCATACGGCATCCTCACCGTCCTCACCGCCCGCGTCATCGGCCACCTCGTCGCGGACGTCGTCACGCCGGCGGTGCGCGATCGTCACCTGGACGGTGCGATGGTCTGGCAGATCGTGTGGCAGCTCGGCGGCGTCGTCGCGCTCAACGCGGCCGCCGTCATCCTGCGCCGCATCGCGGCGGGCGTGGCGTACAACAACCTCATCGCCTCGACGCGGCGGCAGGTGACGCGCGCCTACCAGCTGCTGCCCATGCGCTGGCACCTCGCGCACCCGTCGGGTCAGCTGCTGTCGCACGCGAACTCGGACATCGAGGCGATCTGGAACATCTTCCAGCCGCTGCCGATGGCGCTCGGCGTCGCCGTCATGCTGGCGTTCGGGTTCGTCTCGATCTTCCTCGTCGACGTGTGGCTCGGCGTCGTCGCGCTCGTCGTGTTCCCGCTGCTCATCGTCATCAACTACTGGTTCCAGGTCGTCATGCGCGCCCGCGTGGAAGCGTCTCAGGCCGCGCGAGCGCGCGTCAGCGCCGTCGCGGACGAGAGCTTCGACGGCGCACTCGTCGTCAAGGCGCTCGGGCGAGCGGACGCGGAGGTGTCCCGGTTCGGTGACGCCGCGGGCGAGCTGCGCGACGCCAACGTCAGGCTCGGACGCACCGAGGGCATCTTCGACCCGATGACGAACGCGCTGCCGACGATCGGTTCGCTGCTCGTGGTCCTCGTCGGCGCCGAGCGGGTCGCGTCAGGCGCGATCACGGCGGCCGACGTCGTCGAGGTGGCGTACCTGTTCAACCTGCTCGCATGGCCGGTGCGTGCGTTCGGCTGGATCCTGTTCAGCCTGCCGCAGGTCGCGATCGGGTGGAAGCGCGTCAAGCCAATCCTCGACGAGGCGGGCTCGACCGTGGTGCCCGCGCGCACGCTGGAGCTACCCGGTGGGCCGATCGGCGTCGAGGTCGAGCACGTGACGTTCCGTCACGACGCGCGGCCGGCGGTGGGGGCTGATGCTGGGAGCGAGTCGGAGGACGGTTCCGACGTGGCCGAGGGCCTTCAGGAGCGGCGCGCAGCGTTGACCGACGTGACGCTGCGCGTGCCCGCGGGCGGATCCCTTGCCGTCGTCGGGGCGACGGGTGCCGGCAAGACGACGCTCGCGCAGGTCATCGCGGGGCTGACGACGCCCGATTCGGGCAGCGTGCTCTATGACGGCGTGCCCGCCGCGCATGCCGTGGCACGCGAGGAGCGGGTGGCCCTCGCGACGCAGGAGGCGTTCGTGTTCAACGAGTCGACGCGTGAGAACGTCGCGCTGGGGCGCGCCGGTGTGGATGCGGGGGCTATTGATGCGGCGCTCGGTGTCGCGCACGCCAAGGGGTTCGTTGCGGCGCTGCCGGAGGGGGAGGACACTTCGCTCGGCGAGCGCGGATCGCGGCTCTCTGGCGGTCAGCGTCAGCGCGTGGCGCTCGCGCGCGTGCTCGCGGGACGCCCCGGGCTCGTCGTGCTCGACGATGCGACGAGTGCCATCGACCCCGCGGTCGAAGGGCAGATCCTCACGTCCCTCGAGGAGGCGACGGACGGCTGCACAAGCGTCATCATCGCGCACCGCCGCTCGAGCATCCTGCTCGCCGACGAGGTCGCGTTCCTCGACGCCGGGCGCGTCGTCGCTCAAGGCACGCACGAAGAACTCATGGCGACGCAGCCGGCTTATGCGCTGTTGCTCACGGCGTACGAGACGCAGGACTCTTCAGCGTCCGGGGACGAGTCTGAGGGCGAGGGCCAAGGCGACTCAGACCGCAGCGCATCGGACGGGGCGACATCGGCTCCGCCTCATGCGGGGTCGGACGAGGCGCCCGCGGGGCAGGGGATCGCAGGGCAGACGGGGGTGTTCCACGAATCGGGTGAAGCGGGCGAACGCGGCGCGTTGGGAGCCATGACCGCGGCACCCGAAGCGTCGGTCGTCGATGCCGTCCGCGAGGAAGGCGAGGCGCGATGAAGCGGCGCTCGACAACCGCCACGGAGACAGCCGCCACGGCACAGGCGGCCGGCGCGACTCCCGTCGTCAGTGATCGCGGCACCCTGCGGCGCGGCCTGCAGCTCGCACCCGAGATGACGCGTGGGCTCGGGTGGACGCTGCTGCTCGCTCTCGTCGCGACGACGAGCAACGTCATCGTCCCCATGACGATCCAGCGCGCGATCGATGACGGCATCCTCGCGCCGGGCGGCATCGACCTCGGTGTCGTGCGCTGGACGTGTGCGCTCGCGGTGGTCGGCGTCGTCGTCGCCGGGCTGTGCTCGTACGTGATGAACGTGCGGCTGTTCAAGGCGTCGGAGGCGGGTCTCGCGACGTTGCGCGTCAAGGCGTTCGCGCACGTGCACGCGCTGTCGACGTTGACGCTCAACGCGTCGCGGCGCGGTTCGATGGTCTCGCGCGTGACGAGTGACGTCGACCAGATCTCGATGTTCGTGCAGCGCGGCGGCATGATGCTCATCGTCTCGATCGGGCAGTTGCTCGTCGCGACGGCCCTGATGCTGTGGTACTCGCCGCTGCTGACGGCCGTCGTGTGGGCGACGTTCGTGCCGCTCGTGTTCCTGCTGCGGCACTTCCAGCGCGTCGTCGGGCGCGCGTACGGCGTCGTGCGTGAGCGCGTCGCGGACATGCTCAGTGCGATCTCGGAGTCGGTCGCGGGTGCCGCGACGGTGCGGTTGTTCGGGGTGCAGGAGCGCACGCAGGCGCGCATGGACGAGACGATCGAACGTCAGCGTCGGGCGGCCATCAGCGCGCAGATCCGCGCGGTCGGTGCGTTCGTGTCGGGGCAGGGCATCTCGGGGCTCGCGCTCGTCCTCGTGCTCGCCGTCGGCGCGTGGCAGGGGGCGCACGGGCGGATGAGCGTCGGTGAGATCACGGCGTTCGTGTTCCTGACGAACCTGTTCACGCAGCCGGTGCAGACGGCGACGGAGGTGCTCAACGACCTGCAGAACGCGCTTGCCGGGTGGCGTCGCATCATCGAGGTGCTCGACACGCCACTCGAGGTCGAGCCGCCCACCGAGCCGGTGACGTTGCCGCGAGGGCCCGTCGGGGTCGAGTTCGATGACGTGACGTTCGCGTATCGCGCGGGCGACAAGCCCGCGATCGTCGGGCTGACGGCGTCGGTGGCCGCAGGTCGTCGTGTCGCCGTCGTCGGTGAGACCGGTTCGGGCAAGAGCACGCTCGCGAAGTTGCTGACACGACTCGTCGATCCGTCCGACGGTGTCGTGCGTCTCGGAGGCGTCGATCTGCGCGACCTCGACGACGCGTCGCTACGCGCGTCCGTCGCGTACCTGCCGCAGGAAGGGTTCTTGTTCGACGGCACGATCGCCGACAACGTGCGCTTCGCGCGCCCCGACCTGTCGAATGACGACGTCGCCGCCGCGTTCGACGCCATCGGCTGCGGCGCGTGGTTGGCGGGGCAGCCCGCCGGAGTGCTGACGCAGGTCGGCGCTCGCGGCGGGCGGTTGAGTGCGGGGGAGCGGCAGCTCGTGGCGCTCGCGCGCACGTACGTCGCGGGCCCCGACGTGCTCGTGCTCGACGAGGCGACCTCCAGCGTCGATCCCACGACGGACGTCGCCGTGGGTCGAGCGCTCGATCAGTTGATGACCGGCCGCACGAGCGTCGTCATCGCGCACCGCCTCGCGAGCGCCGAGAGTGCCGACGAGGTGTGGGTCATGGACGCAGGGCGCCTCGTGCAGCGAGGCGCGCACACGGCGCTTGTCGCCGCCGACGGGCCCTATGCGCGCCTGCACGCCGGCTGGGTGGCGTCGCACGCGCATTGACGTCTGGGCCATGGCGATCTGTGCCGAGTGGCCCGAGCGCCGGGCGCCCGATGGCGGGTAACTCACACGGAGGCAGGTTGCTACTCGCCATCGCGTGAGTTACCCGCCATCCTGCTCGGCGCTCGCTGATTCGTCATCGCCTCGGCTCGTCGCCGAGTTGCCTCCCGGAAGATGGTTGGCCGGCAGGGGGCCTCGGTCGAAGTCCGATGTGAGCCACCTCTCGAGTGATTCGTCGGGGAAGGTTGGCGGTGACCGGCCGGTGACGGCGGGGTCTGCCGCGGCGGAGGTGATCCGGTCGAGGCGGAAAACGCGCCAGTCGCGACGGTGCAGGTCATGGCGGAGGAGGTACCAGCGGCCCTCGCGGATGAAGCAGATGAGCGGATGCACCTGTCGATCGCAGACACGGCCGTCGCCGTCGGAATGGCGAAGTGCACGATGCCACGTTGGGCGGCTGTGTCAACGAGCAGACCGTGCAGGCGCGCGTCGACAGGCTCGAGCCCACTCGTCAGCACGTTGGTCGCCGTCGCGGTCGCGACGGCTCGTCGACGCAGCGACCCCGGCAGCAGGCGTTCGAGCTTGGCGCGCACGACTGTGGCGTCCGTCGCCCCGGCGGTGTCTCCTTCGAGACCTGCCCCCTCGAGCACGAGCAGGGCCGTGACGAGGGTGGACACCTCGTCGGCGTCGAGTACGAGGGGCGGGATCGTGACGCCCGAGTCCAGGCGGTAGCCGCCGCCGGGACCGGGCGTGACCGCACGCTGTAACCGAGGCTGCGCAAGCTAGCGACACCGCGTCGGACGGATCGCGGCCCCGTGTCAAGACGCATGGCGAGATCAGCCACGGAGCACCATCGGCCCGTCTGGAGCAGACCCAACGATTCGAGGGTACGCGACGAAGGACTCGTGACGGGCTTGTGGGACATGCGTTCATTGTCGTGCGAGATGAGGACCGGAACCGTCTGCATCTGGTCCTAGCGTCATTCCACGAGGGCGCGGGCACACCGCCGCTCAGGAAAGGGTGATCGATGCGCATCGCCATCACGACACCCAATGGAAACGTGGGTCGCCACCTGATTCGTATGCTCGTCCGAGTCGGGGTACGGCCCGTGCTCTTGGCACGGCATCCCGCGCAGATCGCGCGGGAACTGCGCCCCCTCGTCGACATCGTCGAGGCGGATTCGCTGGACCGCGACGAGGTCGTCGCCGCGACTCGCGGGATTGATGCCGTGTACTGGGTGAATCCGAGCCCGATGACCGCTGATCCGCTCGCTGAGCATGCTCGGGCGAGCGAGGCAATCGTGGGTGCCGTCCGCGCGAACGGCATCAGGCGCGTCGTGTTCCACAGCAGCGTGGGGGCAGAGAAGCGCCACTGTGTGGGAGGGATCGACGGCCTTGCCGCGACGGAGTTGTCGCTCGACGCGCTCGACGTCGACGTCACGCACCTGCGGTGCGGTTATTTCTTCTCCAACCTCACCCGGCACCTGGCGGCGATCCGCCAGGGCGAAATCGACACGGTGCTCCGGGTTGATCACGCATTCAGCTGGGTGGCGCCGCGTGACGTCGCCGAGATGGCGGCACTCTGCCTCCTTGACGAGGGGTGGCAGGCGCGTCATGTCCGAGCGGTTCACGGGTCGCGGGATCTCTCGTGGCGCGACGTCACGCGCATTCTCTTCGACCACGTGGGAAATGCGGTGGCGGCGCGCCAGATCAGCGATGCGGCGTGATGTCCCGCTACCTGGGGCCGGGCTCGCCCGTGGTCTCGCGCAGGCGTTACTGGGGATGAGCACCGGAATCCGCGATGATTTCCGTCCCGAGCAGGGGCGGACCCCCGCCACCACGACGCCGACGCAGCTCGCGGGCTGGGTGTACGACGAGCTGCTGCCGATCATGGGTGCGTGACGATCGGGTTGGGCAGTCGCGTTTGAGGATCAGCGTTGGAAGCGCCGCCGGCGCCCGCGCGGGCGTGGTCAGTGAGAGCCGGCTCAATGGATCTTTCATGTGACGGAGCCTACCCCTATTCGAACATGTGTGCGATAATTGGGTCATGGAAACGCTAGAGATGACGGACGCGGCGAACATCGTCGCGCGTCTCTCTGAGCTGCCCGGTGAGGCTGTCCTGGCCGTTTGGGGCGAGCTGACGACGCGGGTCGCAGAGGAGGTTCTCACCGATCCGGCATCGCTCGTTCCGCTCACCGATGGAGGCGCGAGCCTGGACGGTCGGTTGGACGCCCTGATGAGTCACCGTCGCCACCTTGAACGCGCTGCGGCGCTCACACAACGTGTTGCACGCAGCGCCGAAGCGGTCACGCACATGCTGGCCTCCGAACACCATGACAGTGTGCGTCGCCACGACGTCCTCAGCGGCGAGGCGATGGGTGAGGGCGCGTCCGACGATTCTCGGGCCTACGACGTCGAGGCCGGCGAGTTCGCGGCCTCAGCGCTCGGCGGCGCACTCGGGCTGACGGCGCCCGCCGCCCGGGCGATGGCGGCGGGGGCTTCGACGCTGCGTGCGCGCCATCCCGGCCTGCTGGCGGCCTCGGCACGCGGAGACGGCTCCGTGCGGGTGGCGGCGATGCTGGCGGGGGAGCTCGCGCACCTCGAGGCGGACGCTGCGCGCTCCGTGGCACAGATGCTCATCGACAGCGGAGATCATCGACGCGCTCACCAGGCGGCGCGGCAGGCGTGCCGCAAGACCCTGCGTCGGCTCGGTCTCACTCGCCCTGCCGACGAGGTCGAGGTGGAGTCGACGCGCGGGGTGTGGTTCGAGCCGCACCTCGAGTTCGAGTCGCTGTGCACGATGACAGCCGTTCTCGACACCTACGACGCCACGGCCATCCAGGCCGTGATGGAGGAACGTGCGCGGCGCCTGCAGGAGAACTCTGCCCCCGGCGCTCGGCTTTTCGTCGGCGCAGCGCGGGCTGACGCGCTCACCGACCTCATCCTCGAGAACTGCACCGTGACGGCCACGCTGAACCTGCAGGTGCCGATCATCGCGCGACCTCCCGACCCGTCGAGATCCGCCGTCGCGGGGCTCCTCGACCCGCCGAGATCCACGGGCGTCCCGGACGCGGAGGACGTGTCCGACCTGCTTGACGCGAGGGTCCCTCGGCCCGCCATTGGAGTGCCGCCGGGTCATTCCCCGGCGTCGCCCGCAACGTCGTCGATGGTCCTGGGTGCCTGTGGCGTGCGCGGCGTCGGTGTTCTTTCTGCTGGCGTCGTCGCCCGCCTCGCCGCTACGGCTGGTGTGGGATTCACGGCGACGCTCGCGTCGCACCACGGGTGTGGTCGCATCACGACGCTGGCCACCACGACGGCTGCTCACCGCCCAAGTGTCGGCATCGCCAAGCTCGTGCGGGAGCGCGACGGCGTGTGCCGCTTCCCGTTCTGCGAAACGGCCGCCTCGCGGTGCGACCTCGACCACGTCATGCCGTTCGACCAGGGCGGGCCGACGAGCGCGACCAACCTGCAGGCGCTGTGTCGTCACCATCACCGCGCCAAGACCCACGGGGGCTTCCGCGTGAGGATGACGCCCGACGGCGTCTGCACGTGGCTGTCGCCCTCCGGTGCCCGCTGGGTCACCGAACCCGGCGGCATCACACACGCCGACGCCGTTCGCGCCGCCTGACGGCCCTCGCGGCCCTGCGGCCCCGGCTGCCTGCCGAACCCTGATCTCACGTGCTCCGCGCTCTCGGTGCGCCGCCGCTCAATCCTGGTCTGGCGAGGTCTGTGCCCGCTACCTACTGCTCGAACCTGGTCTGACGGCGCAGTCATTCCCCGGCCACAACCCGCGGCCCATTTCATGTCCCGGGCGCGTTCACTTTCCCGGGCGCAGCATCATCGACACGGCGGCACCACGCACGCCGGCGCCACACCTGTTCGCGCGGCCTGACGACTCGGTGACGCCCGCCTCCACCTCGCCAGTCGTGTCGGCGACACCGCGTCCGAACCCTCGCTCGGATGCCTGGGTGAGATCACGCTGAGGGAGAACTCCACCCGTTCATGCGACGTCAGCGTGGGATAAGGCCGCGCTGGATCCCCGCCGTCATCCGCCGTGCGCGGGTGCGGGGTCAGGCGCAGCTGCGTCCCCGTCGCGATCCGCGATGCGCGGGAGCGTGAGGTCAGGCGGCGTTGGGGCCCGCAGTGATCCGCGAGGTGCCAGCGCGAGACACCGCGACGGGTTGTCAGGGCCACTTGGCACAATGGCCCCCATGTCTTCGCCCGAGCCTTCATCGCCGCTCAGCCCTGACGTCGCGCAGCGCCTCAAGCGCGACGACGCGGGTCTCGTCGCCGCGATCATCCAGGACGACACGAACGGTGACGTGCTCATGCTCGGCTGGATGGACGACGAGGCGCTGCGCCGCACGCTGAGCGAGGGGCGCGTGACGTTCTGGTCGCGCAGCCGCGGCGAGTACTGGCGCAAGGGCGACACGTCGGGTCACGCGCAGTACGTGCGCAGCGTCGCTCTCGACTGCGACGGCGACGCGTTGCTCGTCCGCGTCGACCAGGTCGGCGCCGCATGCCACACCGGCGAACGCAGCTGCTTCTTCACCGACCTCGACGCCGCCGTCTGCAGTGATGGCGCGATCGCGTCCACCGGAACCGACGCTGACGCAGCTACCACGGCGCCCACCGGAACCGACGCTGCGGACGCAGCCACGACAACGTCAACCCCAACCGTCGCCGCAGACGTACCCGCCACCATGCCCACCCCCAGGAGCAACGCATGACTGCCGCAGCCGAGCCGGAGACGAGCCTCGCCGCCGACCTCACCTGGGGCGCGACGTGGCCGAGCGTCGAGTTGTTCGAGCACCTCGCGGGTGGGCGTCGCGTCATCCCCGTCGTGCGCAAGCTGCTCGCCGACGCGGAGACACCCATCGGCATCTACCGCAAGCTGGCGCGCGACGAGCCGGGCACGTTCCTGCTGGAATCGGCGGAGCACGGCGGCGTGTGGTCGCGCTACTCGTTCATCGGCGCCGCGAGCCGCGCGACGCTCACCGAGCGTGACGGCGACGTCGTCTGGCTCGGCGACGTGCCGACGGGGCTGCCGACGACAGGCCTGGCGGTCGATGCCCTACGCGCGTCCCTGCAGGCACTTCACACCGAACGCATCGCCGGCCTGCCGCCGCTGACGAGCGGTTTCGTCGGCGCGATCGGCTACGACGCGGTGCGTCGCTGGGAGAAGATCGGCAACCACGCCGACGACGTCCTCGCGATCCCCGAAGTCACGATGTTGCTCGCCACGGATCTCGCCGTCATGGACCATCAGGACGGCTCGCTCCTGCTCGTCGCCAATGCCGTCAACTTCGACGGCCTCGAATCCGGCGCGCGCGCCGCGTACGACGACGCCGTCGCCCGCCTCGACGCGATGCAGACCCGCCTCGCCGAACCGGCAGCTTCGACGGTGGCGATCCCGCACGAGGGCGCCCAGGACGTGCGCAGCAGCCACACGCGCGAGCAGTTCCACGACATGGTGGAGGCGTGCAAGGAGGACATCCGCGCGGGCGAGGCGTTCCAGATCGTCGTCAGCCAGCGATTCAGCGTCGACACGCACGCCGACGCGCTCGATGTCTACCGCGCCCTGCGCGCGAGCAACCCCAGCCCCTACATGTATCTGCTCCGCCTGCCGCACCCTGACGGCGGCGCGTACGACGTCGTCGGCAGCTCGCCGGAGGCGCTCGTCAAGGTGACAGGCGAACGCGTCATCACGCACCCGATCGCGGGTTCGCGCCCGCGCGGCAAGACCCCGGAACACGATCAGGAGCTCGCCGACGACCTGCTGGCCGACCCCAAGGAACGCAGCGAGCACCTCATGCTCGTCGACCTGTCGCGCAACGACCTGCAGCGCGTCTGTCGCGCGGGCACCGTCGAGACGGTCGAGTTCATGAACATCCGCAACTACAGCCACGTCATCCACCTCGAGTCGACCGTCATCGGCGCACGCCGTGACGACGTCACCGCCTACGACGTGCTCGAGGCGACGTTCCCCGCGGGCACCCTCTCGGGCGCGCCGAAACCACGCGCGATGCAGATCATCGAATCGCGCGAGGGCACCCGTCGGGGCATCTACGGCGGCGTCATCGGCTACTTCGACCTCGCGGGCGACGCCGACGCCGCCATCGCCATCCGCACCGCCGTGCTCAAGGACGGTGTCGCGCACGTCCAGGCGGGCGCCGGCGTCGTCGCCGACTCGGTGCCGGAGAGCGAATACCAGGAGACGATCAACAAGGCCGCCGCGGCGTTGCGCGCCGTCGCGACCGCCGACGGCATGACGGGAATCGCATGAGCACCTTCACGACGAAACGCAGCGTCATCCTGCTCAGCCTCATCGCGGCCGTCCTCGCCGCGATCGTCTCGGGGCGCACGTGGATCAACGGCTCCCTCAACGATGGCGTCATCGCGAGCAGCAAGGTCGACGTCACGGGCAACCAGGCGGTGCCCGGCTACTTCGGCATCGCCCTCGTCGCCGTGGCCGGCGTCCTTGCCGCCGCGACGGCCGGCCGCATCGCGCGTTGGCCCGCCGCGCTCGTCTCGCTCATCGCCTCGGTCGCGCTGCTCGTCGTTACGCTGCTGACGCTGGGCGACCCGGCCTCGGCGGTCAAGACTCGGATGACGTCCGTCACCGGCCACAACGGTGAGGCCGTCGCGCGCGGCACGTTCACGCCATGGTTCTGGGCCGCGGTGTTCGCCGGCCTGCTCAGCGTCGCCGCGTCCCTGCTGGCGCTGCTCGGCGTGCGCCGCTGGGCGGGGCTGTCGAGCCGCTACGACGCGCCGACGGAGACCAAGGCGCCGACCACGCACGAGAGCGACTGGGATCTCATGAACCGCGGCATCGACCCGACGGACACCGAGACCGCCCCCGGCTCGCACGAGCCGGACGGGCCTGACACAATGATCCAGAACAGTTCATCAACGCGCGTGACGGAGACGTCGGCTGCGCAGCACGGCTCCAAGGAGAAATGACGATGTCCGGAGAAAGCCCGTACCTCGACCACGGCCACAGCCCCGCCGCCTGGACGGGCGTCGGCATCTGCATGGTCGGTTCGCTCCTCATCGCGTTCGGCGTGTACTTCGGCAACGCACTGCTCGACATCATCGGCGCGGTCCTCGTCGTCGTCGGCGGCGTCGTCGGGTGGCTCATGGGCAAGGCGAACCGCCGCAGCGCTGCCGCGCACGGCTCGATGGACTCCGAGCGCAAGCCCGCCTGATCCGCGCCGCGGCCTGACGGGCCCGGCGCGCGCCGTGACCACACGCTGGAACCGGCGGCGCCGTGCCCTGTCACGCTGATTGGATTCGACCGTGACCACTGTTCTCGACTCGATCATCGCCGGGGTGCGAGACGACCTCGCCGAGCGCGTGCGCGCTCGCAGCCTCGCCGACGTCACGCGTGACGCCGACGCCGCACCGCCCGCACGCGACGCGCTCGCCGCGTTCCACGCCGCCCGCGAGGCGCGGCGCATCGCCGTCATCTCCGAGGTGAAGCGATCCAGCCCGAGCAAGGGCGCGCTCGCGCAGATCCCCGATCCGGCCGCGCTCGCCGCGCAGTACGCCGACGGGGGAGCGACCGCGATCTCGGTGCTCACCGAGCAGCGCCGGTTCGGCGGGTCGCTCTCCGATCTCGACGCCGTGCGCGCCGCCGTCGACATCCCGGTGCTGCGCAAGGACTTCATGGTCGAGCCGTACCAGTTCTTCGAGGCCCGCGCCCATGGCGCCGACCTCGTCCTCCTCATCGTCGCCGCCCTCGACGACGCACAGCTGCGCGACTTCGCGGCTCTCACGCGCGAACTCGGGATGACGGCGCTCGTCGAGGTCCACGACACCGCCGAAGCGGAACGGGCACTTGCCGTCGACGCGCAGCTGCTCGGCGTCAACGCCCGTAACCTCAAGACGCTCGACGTCCACCCCGAGGTGTTCGGCCCGATCGCCGCGACGCTGTCGGCGCACGTCGTCAAGGTCGCCGAGTCGGGCATCTCCGGGCCCGCCGATGCCGCCCGCTACGCCCGCGAGGGCGCACAGGCGCTGCTCATCGGCGAGGCACTCGTCAAGAACGGCGACCCCCGGCAGGGGCTTGCCGACATCATCACCGCGTGCGCGGACGCCACGAACGCGTCAGCCGTCGAAGGGACGCCCGCATGACCGACCCCACCCCGCTCGGCGAACCGCGCCACGACGGTCTCGCGCCGCACGGCCTCGGGCGCTTCGGCGACTACGGCGGACGCTACGTCCCCGAGGCCCTCGTCGCCGCGCTCGAAGAGCTCGACGAGCAACGCCAGAAGGCGATGGTGGACGATGAGTTTCGCGACGAACTCGCCGAACTGCACCGTACATACACGGGCCGTCCGAGCCCGATCACCGAGGTCAAGCGCTTCGCCGAGCACTGCGGCGGCGCGCGCGTCTTCCTCAAGCGCGAGGATCTCAACCACACCGGCTCGCACAAGATCAACAACGTCCTCGGCCAGGCGCTGCTGGCCAAGCGCATGGGCAAGACGCGCGTCATCGCGGAGACGGGTGCCGGCCAGCACGGCGTTGCCACCGCGACGGCCGCGGCGCTCATGGGCCTCGAGTGCGTCGTCTACATGGGCAAGGTCGACACCGAGCGTCAGGCCCTCAACGTCGCACGCATGCAGCTGCTCGGCGCAAGCGTCGTGCCCGTCGAGCACGGCAGCCAGACGCTCAAGGACGCCGTCAACGAGGCGTTCCGCGACTGGGTCGCCAACGTCGACACGACGCACTACGTGCTCGGCACGGTGACGGGCCCCTACCCGTTCCCCGAGATGGTGCGCGACTTCCACAAGCTCATCGGTGAGGAGGCCCGCGAGCAGATCCTCGCCGAGGCCGGGCGCCTGCCCGACGCAGTCTGCGCCTGCGTCGGCGGCGGCTCGAACGCGATGGGTATCTTTCACCGCTTCATCGGTGACGACGGCGTTCGCCTCGTCGGCCTCGAGGGCGGCGGCGAGGGCATCGCGAGCGGCAAGCATGCGTCGCGCTTCAGCGGCCAGGGCACGCCGGGCGTCCTGCACGGTGCGTACACCTACGTCATCCAGGACGAGGAGGGCCAGACGATCGAGACGCACTCGGTGTCCGCGGGCCTCGACTACCCGAGCGTCGGTCCGGAGCACAGCTACCTCAAGGACATCGGTCGCGCCGAGTACCACCCGATCACCGACGTCGAGGCGATGGAGGCGTTCCGGCTGCTGTCACAGACCGAGGGCATCCTGCCGGCCATCGAGTCGGCGCACGCCCTCGCGGGCGCGATGAAGGTCGGCGCCGAGCTGGGCGAGGACGGGCTGATCCTCGTCAGCCTCTCCGGGCGCGGCGACAAGGACGTGCACACCGCCGCCCGCTGGTTCGGGCTCATCGATGAAGACGAGACCGTCGTCCGCGGCGAGGACGAGGAGACGAAGCTGTGAGCACCCCCATCCCGCTGGACGCCGTCTTCGCCGCCACCCGTGACGAAGGACGCGCCGCCCTCGTCGGCTACCTTCCCGCAGGCTTCCCGAGCGTCGCGGATTCGATCCGCGCCGCGCAGGTCATGGTCGAGAACGGTTGCGACATCGTCGAGGTCGGCCTGCCGTACACCGATCCGCTCATGGACGGCCCCGTCATCCAGAGCGCCGCGACGCAGGCTCTCGCGGGCGGTGTGCACACCGCGGACGTCTTCCGCGTCGTGCGGGCCGTCACCGACGCCGGTGGCGCGGCCGTCGTCATGACGTACTGGAACCCGGTGCTGCGCTACGGCATCCGCCGTTTCGCGGAGGAGTTGAAGGCCGCCGGGGGAGCCGGCCTCATCACCCCCGACCTCGTGCCCGACGAGGCCGACGAGTGGATCGCCGTCGCCGACGAGCTCGGCCTCGCGAAGATCTTCCTCGTCGCGCCCAGTTCGACGCCCGCCCGCGTCGCGGCGACGACGGCGAACTGCTCGGGCTTCGTCTACGCGGCGTCCGTCATGGGCGTCACGGGTGCGCGCACGAGCGTCGGCGACGCCGCGAAGGGTCTCGTCGAGCGGACGAAGGCCGCCACCGACCTGCCCGTCTGCGTCGGCCTCGGCGTCTCGACGGCGGAACAGGCGCGCGAGATCGGCCGATACGCCGACGGTGTCATCGTCGGTTCCGCGCTCGTCAAGACGCTGCTCGACACCGACCCCGAACGCGGCCTGGCGGCCCTCGCCGAGGCCACGAAGGAACTGAGCGACGGAGTACGACGTTGAGCACCAGCATGGACACGAGCACGACCAAGCCCACCGCCGAGCGCTCGAACCGCTGGCCGTGGATCGCCCTCGTGCTGCGCCTCGTGCTCGCCGGCGTCTTCCTCTATGCAGGCCTGCCGAAGCTCACGCACCTCGACGCCTCGCGCCGCTCGGTGCGCGCATACGACCTGTTCTCCTACGACGTCGCGAACGTCATCGGCACGATCCTGCCGCTGGCGGAGGTGGCGCTCGGCGTCATCCTGCTCGTCGGCCTGTTCACCCGCTTCGCGGCGATCATCTCCGCGCTGCTGCTCGTCATCTTCATCGCGGGCATCGCCTCGGCGTGGGCGCGCGGCATCTCGATCGACTGTGGGTGCTTCTCCGAGGGCGGGGCGGTTGCCGCGAGCCAGACGAAGTATCCGCAGGAGATCGGCCGCGACATCGTCTTTCTCATCCTCGCCGGGCTGCTCGCCTGGCGCCCGCGCAGCCGCTTCAGCGCCGACGGGGCGCTGTGGGGCTGAACGATCTTCGTGACTCAACGCCCCCGCCATCTGTGAAAGGCTTCACCCATGCGACCTGATGCTTCCACCAAGCTGCAATCCGTGGCGCCCAAGCAGGGCCCCAGCAAGGGCTTGATCGCCGCGATCGTCGGCCTCGTGGCCGTCCTCGCGATCGCGGCCGTCGCCTTCCTCTCGCTCAACAAGAGCGATGACACCGACACCCCTGTCGCTGCCGGTGACACCCCGACGGGTGCACTCGCCAACGGCCAGGGCATGCCGGTGTTCGCCGACAAGGCCAAGGCCGACGCGAAGAAGGTCGACGTCTACTTCGACTACCAGTGCCCGTACTGCAAGCAGTTCGAGCAGGCCCAGGGAGCCAAGCTCCTGGACATGGCGAAGGCCGGTGACGTCAAGCTGACGTACCACGTCAAGACCTTCCTCGATGAGAACCTGCCCGGCGACAGCTCTGCCCGAGCCGCGAACGCCGCGTTCTGCACCGCCACCGCCGGAAAGTTCTCCGACTTCACGACGAAGGTGTTCGAGAACCAGCCCAAGGAGGGCGTCGGCTACACGAACGAGACGCTCATCAAGCTCGCGAAGGAGGTGGGCGTCAAGGGCTCGTCCTATGAGAAGTGCGTCAACGACAACCGGTACTCGGCGTACGTCAAGAAGACCGAGTCCGAGACCAACAAGGCCGGGGTCAACTCCACGCCGGTCGTCAAGATCAACGGCAAGGACGTCGACAACGCCGACATGGCCGGCATGATGAACATCGAGAACTCGACGCCCACCACGATCGACAAGGTGCTGGCCAAGTTCTGATGCTGACGGAGATTCCTTCACCGACCGAAGGGGTGCTGTGGCTGGGCCCGGTGCCCCTTCGGGCGTATGCGATCTGCATCCTGGCGGGCGTCGTCATCGCGACGATGATCACCGGGCGGCGCCTCGAAGGGCGCGGCTACTCGCGTGACGCGGCCGTCGACGTCGCCCTGTGGATCGTGCCGTTCGGCATCGTCGGGGGGCGGCTGTACCACGTCATCACGACGCCGCAACCGTACTTCGGCGAGGGCGGGCACCCGCTCGACGCGTTCAAGGTGTGGGAGGGCGGCCTCGGCATCTGGGGCGCCGTCGTCCTGGGCGCCGTCGGCGCCTGGTTGGGCGCGCGCAAGGCGGGCGTCCCGTTCCCGGTGCTCGCCGACTGCGTCGCCCCCGCGCTGCCGCTCGCGCAGGCGATCGGCCGGTTCGGCAACTATTTCAACAACGAGTTGTACGGTCGCGCGACGAACGTGCCGTGGGCCCTCGAGATCCACCAGTGGGACATGAACAAGGGGCGTTCGGTCGTCGACTCGACCGGTGCCCCCGTCGTCCTCGGCACGTTCCACCCGACGTTCCTCTACGAGGCGATCTGGTGCATGCTCATCGCCCTCGTCATCTGGCGCCTGTCGGATTCGGGGCGGCTGCGCCAGGGGCAGGCGTTCGCGCTGTACGTCATGCTGTACCCGCTAGGCCGCATCGTCGTCGAGTTGATGCGCAGCGACTTCGCGAACCGCATCCTCGGTGTGCGCGTCAACGTGTGGGTGTGCGGCATCGTCTTCCTGCTCGGCCTCGCGATCTTCATCGCGCGCCGGCGTGCGTCCGCCGACCCACGGGCGGCGCACCAGCTCGAGCCGGATGCCCACGGTGCACACGATGCGGACACCACGGCCGACGAGGCCTCCTGAGCTGTATCGTCAGCTGAGACGCGCTCGTCCACGTGGTGAGCGCGCATGAACATTCGATAGAATGCATAAAACCCGCAGGCCAATGCCGTCCCGCGGTGGTTTCGACCCGACCCGATGCCTCGTGCGCCCTGCGCTCGGGCGTCCCGACGACGAACAGGACGGTGAGTCATGTCTGCTCATGCTTTCTCCGCCCAGCCCGCTGCCCAGGGGTTGTACGACCCCACGTTCGAGCATGACGCCTGTGGTGTCGCGCTCGTCGCGACGATGCGGGGCCACGCCGGCCACGACATCGTCGACGCGGCGCTGCTGGCCCTGACCAACCTCGACCACCGCGGTGCCACGGGCGCCGACCCGCTCGTCGGCGACGGCGCCGGCATCCTCACGCAGATCCCCGACGCGTTCCTGCGCGAGGTCGTCGACTTCGAGCTGCCCGCGAAGGGCTCCTACGCCGTCGGCATCGCGTTCCTGCCGCAGGACGCCGACGGCCAGTGGCACGTCGGCGAGGGCTTCGACCGCATCGCCGACGAGGAAGGCCTCGTCGTCCTCGGCTGGCGTGACGTCCCCGTCAACCCCGACGTCGTCGGTGAGTCGGCGCGCGGCACGATGCCGGTCTTCCGCGAGGTGTTCGTCGCGGCGAAGGACGGCGACGCCTCGGGCCTCGAACTCGACCGTCTCGCGTTCTGTGCGCGCAAGCGCGCCGAGAACGAGCTCGACGTCTACTTCGCGTCGCTGTCGGCGCGCACCATGGTCCACAAGGGCATGCTGACGACGGCGCAGCTCGAGCAGTTCTACCCCGACCTGTCGGACGAGCGGTTCGAGACGGCGCTGGCCCTCGTGCACAGCCGGTTCTCGACGAACACGTTCCCGAGCTGGCCGCTCGCGCACCCGTTCCGCTTCATCGCGCACAACGGTGAGATCAACACGGTGCGCGGCAACCGCAACTGGATGAGCGCACGCGAGTCGCAGTTGCGCAGCGACATCATCCCCGGCGACCTGTCTCGCCTGCTGCCGATCTGCACCCCGAACGCGTCCGACTCGGCGACGTTCGACGAGGCCCTCGAACTGCTGCACCTGTCGGGTCGCAGCCTGCCGCACTCGGTGCTCATGATGATCCCCGAGGCGTGGGAGAACCACGCGACGATGGACCCGGCGCGTCGCGCGTTCTACGAGTACCACGCCGCGTTCATGGAGCCGTGGGACGGCCCCGCGTGCGTGACGTTCACCGACGGTTCGCTCATCGGCGCCGTCCTCGACCGCAACGGCCTGCGTCCCGGGCGTTACTCGGTGACGAAGGACGGCCTCGTCGTCCTCGCCTCCGAGGCGGGTGTGCTCGGCCTCGCGCCGGAGGACGTCGTCGAGCGTGGGCGCCTGCAGCCGGGCAAGATGTTCCTCATCGACACCGAGGCCGGGCGCATCATCCCGGACGAGGAGATCAAGGGCGAACTCGCCACGGCGAAGCCGTATCAGGAGTGGCTCGACTCGGGCATCGTCAAGGTCGGCGACCTGCCGGATCGTGAGCACATCACCCATTCGTTCAGCTCGGTCACGCGCCGTCAGCAGACGTTCGGCTACACGAACGAGGAGCTGAAGATCCTGCTGACGCCGATGGCGTCGACGGGCGCCGAGGCGCTCGGTTCGATGGGCACCGACACGCCCGTCGCCGTCCTCAGCTCGCGCCCACGCCTGCTGTTCGACTACTTCACGCAGCTGTTCGCGCAGGTGACGAACCCGCCGCTCGACGCGATCCGCGAGGAGCTCGTCACGAGCCTCGGCACGACGATGGGTCCGGAGGGCAACCTGCTCACCGACGGCCCCGAGCACGTCAAGCAGGTCGAGTTCGGCTTCCCCGTCATCGACAACGACGAGCTCGCGAAGATCGTCCACATCAACGCCGACGGCGACCGCGCCGGCTTCGCGGCGTACGTCATCCGCGGCACGTACCGCGTCGACGGTGGTGCGAGCGCGCTCAAGGCGCGCCTGCAGGGCATCTTCGCCGAGGTCGACCAGGCGATCGCCGACGGTCACCGCTTCGTCGTCCTGTCCGATCGTGACTCGAACGCCGAGTTCGCGCCGATCCCGTCGCTGCTGCTGACGGCGGCGGTGCACCACCACCTCATCCGTCAGAAGACGCGTCTGCAGGTCGGGCTCGTCGTCGAGGCCGGCGATGTGCGCGAGGTCCACCACGTCGCGCTGCTCGTCGGCTACGGCGCGGCGCTCGTCAACCCGTACCTCGCGATGGAGTCCGTCGAGCAGCTCGCCCATGAGGGTGCGCTCGGTGACACGACGCCCGAGCAGGCCGTCAAGAACCTCATCAAGGCGCTCGGCAAGGGCCTGCTCAAGGTCATGTCGAAGATGGGCATCTCGACCGTCGCCTCCTACCGCGGCGCGCAGGTGTTCGAGGCGCTCGGCCTCAGCCAGGAGGTCGTCGACGAGTACTTCACCGCGACGACGTCGCGTCTCGGCGGCATCGGTCTCGACGTCATCGCGGCCGAGGTCGCGGCGCGTCACGCGAAGGCCTACCCGAGCGACGGCCAGGGCCCCGCGCATCGCGAGCTCGAGGTCGGTGGCGAGTACAAGTGGCGCCGCGAGGGTGCACCGCACCTGTTCAACCCGACGACGGTGTTCCGCCTCCAGCACTCGACGCGCGCGCGTCGTTACGACATCTTCAAGCAGTACACGCAGGCCGTCGACGACCAGTCGGCAGAGCTCATGACGCTGCGCGGGCTCTTCAAGTTCGCCTCCGACCGTCCGTCGATCTCGATCGACGAGGTGGAGCCGGCGAGCGCCATCGTCAAGCGCTTCTCGACGGGCGCGATGTCGTACGGCTCGATCTCGAAGGAGGCACACGAGACGCTCGCGATCGCGATGAACCGCCTGGGCGCGAAGTCGAACACCGGAGAGGGCGGCGAGGACGTCGATCGCCTGCTCGACCCGAAGCGTCGTTCGGCGATCAAGCAGGTCGCCTCGGGTCGCTTCGGCGTGACGTCGCTGTACCTGACGGAGGCCGACGACATCCAGATCAAGATGGCGCAGGGCGCGAAGCCCGGCGAGGGCGGTCAGCTGCCCGGGCCGAAGGTGTACCCGTGGGTGGCGCGCACGCGTCACGCGACGCCCGGCGTGGGTCTCATCTCGCCGCCGCCGCACCACGACATCTACTCGATCGAGGATCTCGCGCAGCTCATCCACGACCTGAAGAACGCGAACCCGAGCGCGCGCATCCACGTCAAGCTCGTCTCCGAGGTCGGCGTCGGCACCGTCGCCGCGGGTGTCTCGAAGGCCCACGCGGACGTCGTGCTCATCTCCGGCCACGACGGCGGCACGGGAGCCTCACCGCTGACCTCGCTCAAGCACGCCGGTGGGCCGTGGGAGCTCGGCCTCGCCGAAGCGCAGCAGACGCTGTTGCTCAACGGCCTGCGCGACCGCATCGTCGTGCAGACCGACGGCCAGCTCAAGACGGGCCGTGACGTCGTCATCGCCGCGCTGCTCGGCGCGGAGGAGTTCGGTTTCGCAACCGCGCCCCTCGTCGTCAGCGGCTGCATCATGATGCGCGTGTGTCACCTCGACACCTGCCCGGTCGGCATCGCGACGCAGAACCCGGAGCTGCGCGAGCGTTTCAGCGGCAAGCCGGAGTTCGTCGAGACGTTCTTCGAGTACATCGCCGAGGAGGTGCGCGAGATCCTCGCCGAGCTCGGTTTCCGTTCGATCGAGGAGGCCGTCGGGCACGTCGAGGCGCTCGACACAGACGAGGCCGTCGAGCACTGGAAGGCCAGTGGTCTCGACCTCGCGCCGATCTTCGCGAAAGCGGAGATGCCGTTCGGCGGTGAGCTGTTCAACACGCAGGGTCAGGATCACCACCTCGACGCTGCGCTCGACAACGAACTCATCGCGAAGGCGAAGGACGCCATCGAGCACAAGACGCCGGTCGCGTTCGAGACGAAGGTGTCGAACGTCAACCGCACCGTCGGCACGATGCTCGGCCACGAGTTGACCAAGCGCTACCTCGATGAATTGCTCCACGACGACTTCGTCGACATCACGCTGCGCGGTGCGGGCGGGCAGAGCTTCGGCGCCTTCATCCCGAAGGGCCTGACGCTGCGGCTCGTCGGCGAGGGCAACGACTACGTCGGCAAGGGCCTGTCGGGTGGGCGCATCATCATCCGTCCCGACACCGAGACGGCCCTCGTCGCCGAGGAGAACGCCATCGCGGGCAACGTCATCGGTTATGGCGCGACCAGCGGTGAGATCTTCCTGCGCGGCAAGGTCGGCGAACGCTTCTGCGTCCGCAACTCGGGAGCGACGGCCGTCGTCGAGGGCGTGGGCGATCACGGCTGCGAGTACATGACCGGTGGTCGCGTGCTCATCCTCGGCGCGACCGGACGCAACTTCGCGGCCGGCATGTCGGGCGGTGAGGCGTACGTCCTCGATCTCGACGCCGACCTTGTCAACCGCGAGCTCGTCGAGGTCACCGGTCTGCGCGCCGAGGACGAGGACGTCGTCAAGGAGCTGCTGACGAAGCACGCCGCCGAGACGGGTTCATCCGTCGCCGAGTCGTTGCTGAACGACTGGCCTTCGAGCCTCGTCCGTTTCTCGCTCGTCACGCCGCGTGAGTACCAGCGCGTGCTGAGCATCCGCAAGGACGCCGAAGGCATGGGCGTCGACCCCGACAGCGCCCAGGTGTGGGACAAGATCATGGAGGTGAGTTGACGTGGCTGACCCCCGCGGATTCCTCAAGACCCGGGAGCGCGAGCTGCCCGAACGTCGCCCCGTTCCCGTTCGCATCCGCGACTGGAAGGAGGTGTACGAGGAGCAGCAGCTCGGCACCGTGCAGCGTCAGGCCGGCCGATGCATGGACTGCGGCATCCCGTTCTGTCACTCGGGCTGCCCCCTCGGCAACCTCATCCCCGAGTGGAACGACCTGTCGTGGAAGGGTGAGTGGGAGGAGGCCATCGAGCGCCTCCACGCCACGAACAACTTCCCCGAGTTCACCGGACGCCTGTGCCCCGCGCCCTGCGAGACGGCGTGCGTGCTCGGCATCAGCCAGCCCGCCGTCACGATCAAGCAGGTCGAGAAGACGGTCGTCGAGGAGGGCTTCGAGCGTGGTTACGTCACGCCGCAGGTGCCGACGCGCCTGACGGGCAAGACGGTCGCCGTCGTCGGTTCGGGGCCCGCGGGCCTCGCCGCCGCGCAGCAGCTGACGCGCGCCGGGCACACCGTCGCCGTGTTCGAGCGCGACGACGCCCCCGGTGGCCTGATGCGCTACGGCATCCCCGAGTTCAAGATGGAGAAGGGCATCCTCGATCGTCGCATCGAGCAGATGAAGGCCGAGGGCACCCGTTTCCGCTGCAACACCGAGATCGGCGTGACGCTGACGGCGGAGCAGCTGCGCTCGCGCTACGACGCCGTCGTCCTCGCGATGGGCGCGACGGTGCGTCGCGACCTGCCGGTGCCGGGGCGCGAGCACACGGGCACGTACCAGGCGATGGAGTACCTGCCCCAGGCCAACCGCGTCGCGCTCGGCGGCGAGGTCGAGGGTCAGATCCTCGCGACCGGCAAGGACGTCGTCGTCATCGGTGGTGGCGACACCGGAGCCGACTGCATCGGTACGGCGCTGCGTCAGGGCGCGAAGTCGGTGACGAGCCTCGAGATCATGCCGCAGCCCGGCGAGGAGCGTCCGGCCAACCAGCCGTGGCCGACGTACCCGATGATCTTCCGCGTCGCCTCGGCGCACGAGGAGGGTGGCGAGCGCGTCTACTCCGCCTCGACGAAGGAGATCCTCGCGGACGACGACGGCAACGTCAGCGGTCTGAAGATCGTCGAGGTGAAGTTCGTCGACGGCAAGTTCGAGGAGGTCGAAGGCTCGGAGCGAGTCATCCCGGCGCAGCTCGTGCTGCTCGCGATGGGCTTCCTCGGCCCGCAGGGCGAGGGTCTGCTCGAGCAGCTCGGCGTCGACACCGACGAGCGCAGCAACGTGCAGCGCGACGCGAACTACATGTCGAGCGTGCCCGGCGTGTTCGTCGCCGGTGACTGTGGGCGCGGCCAGTCGCTCATCGTGTGGGCGATCGCCGAGGGCCGCAGCGCGGCGCGCGGCGTCGACATGTGGCTCATGGGTGACTCGACGTTGCCCGCGCCGATCAAGCCGACGGATCGTCCGCTGACGGTGTGATCGTCCGCATGTGTTGACGCCTGATCGCGCGTCGTGGAAGCCCCTGCCGCCCTCGTGGCGGCGGGGGTTTCCGCGTCGTCGCGGGCCTACCCGCGAGTACGGTGACGGGGGTCTCACCGGGCGAGATGGTCGACTGAGGGAACGCTCGCGCGGGCGATAGGGTTGGAAGCATGCGTCGCGCGAAAATTGTTGCCACCCTTGGCCCTGCTACCGACTCTGCCGAACGGACGCGTGAGCTCGTCGAGGCCGGCCTCGACGTCGCCCGCTTCAACCTCTCCCACGGTTCGTACGAGGAGCACCAGACCCGGTACGACCACGTCCGCGCCGCCGCTGCGGCGACGGGTCGCGCCGTCGGCGTCCTCGCCGACCTGCAGGGCCCGAAGATCCGCACCGCTCGTTTCTCCGCGGGCCCGGTCGACCTCGCGAAGGGCGACCGCTTCACCATCACGACCGAGGACGTCGACGGTGACTCCGAGCGCGTCGGCACGACGTACAAGGGCCTGCCGGGCGACGTCAACGTCGGCGACATGCTGCTCGTCGACGACGGCAAGGTCGCGCTGCGCGCGGTCGAGGTGACGGCCACGGACGTCGTGACCGAGGTGGTCGTGCCGGGCCGCGTGTCGAACAACAAGGGCATCAACCTGCCCGGTGTCGCGGTGAGCGTGCCCGCGCTCAGCGAGAAGGACGAGGCTGACCTGCGCTGGGCGTTGAAGGCCGGCGCCGACCTCATCGCGCTGTCGTTCGTGCGCGACGCCGCCGACATCACGCGCTGCCACGAGATCATGGACGAGGTGGGCATCCGTCGCCCCGTCATCGCGAAGATCGAGAAGCCGCAGGCGGTCGAGAACCTCATCGAGATCATCGAGGCGTTCGACGGCATCATGGTCGCGCGCGGTGACCTCGGCGTGGAACTGCCGCTCGAGGACGTGCCGATCGTGCAGAAGCGTGCCATCGAGCTCGCGCGCCGCGCGGCGAAGCCCGTCATCGTCGCGACGCAGGTGCTCGAGTCGATGATCGAGAATCCGCGCCCGACGCGCGCCGAGGCCTCCGACTGCGCCAACGCGGTGCTCGACGGCGCGGACGCCGTCATGCTGTCGGGGGAGACGTCGGTCGGTGCGTGGCCGATCGAGACGGTCAAGACGATGGCGCGCATCATCTCCTCGACGGAGGAGCACGGCCTCGAGCGCGTGCCCGACCTCGGCATCCAGCCGCACACGAAGGGCGGCGTCGTGACGAAGGCCGCCGTCGAGGTGGGGGAGACGCTCGGGTGCACGCACCTGGTCAACTTCACGACGACCGGCGACTCGGCGCAGCGCATGTCGCGTCTGCGTCCGCGCCTGCCGATCGTTGCGTTCACGCCGTCGGAGACAGTGCGTTCGCAGCTCGCGCTCGTGTGGGGCGTGCAGACGGAGTGCAGCCCGAAGGTCAAGCACACGGACGAGATGTCGATGCAGGTCGACGAGATCTTCCTCGGCGACGGTCGCTGCGTCGAGGGTGACCTCGTCGTCATCGCCGCCGGATCGCCTCCCGGCATCCCCGGTTCGACGAACGCGCTGCGCGTGCACAAGATCGGCGACGCGAAGAACCGCGTCGCGCCGGCCTACGAGGACCACGAGAAGGCCCGTAGCGCCGCCGCGCAGAACTGATCCTGCCTCAGTCCTTGATCGGCGCTGCTGCCCCCGCGCCCGGTGCGCGGGGGCAGCGCGCGTTCGGGTAAGGTGAGCGGGCACCAGCCGACGTGGTGGAATGGCAGACACGGAGCACTCAAAATGCTTTGCCGCAAGGCGTGGGGGTTCGAATCCCCCCGTCGGCACGCGCACAGGGCTCGACCGTCGAGGTCGAGCCCTTCGTCGTTCCGCGGCGGCGGCGCTAGGCTGGCGCGCATGCTCTCCAAGGACACGCAGCTGTGCATCTCGATGTCGGGGCGCCCGAGCAACATCGGCACGCGCTTCCACAACCGGCTCTATGACGAGCTGGGGCTCGACTTCGTCTACAAGGCGTTCTCGCCGGTTGATCTCGCGCAGGCCGTCGCCGGCATCAGGGGGCTGCCGATCCGGGGCGCGGCAGTGAGCATGCCGTTCAAGGAACAGGTCATCCCGATGCTCGACGCGCTCGACGAATCGGCGAAGGCCATCAACTCCGTCAACACGATCGTCAACGACGACGGCGTCCTCACCGGCTACAACACCGATTACGTCGCCGTCGCGTCGCTGCTGCAGACCCACGGCGTGCCGACCGACCTGCGCATCGCCGTGCGCGGCTCGGGCGGCATGGGCAAGGCCGTCGTCGCCGCCTGCCGCGACACCGGCTTCACGCACGGAACGGTCGTCGCGCGCAACGTCGAGGCGGGGGAGAAGCTCGCCGCGCAGTACGGCTGGGAGCACTCGCGCGATGTGCCGGAAGGCACCGACGTCCTCGTCAACGTCACGCCCCTCGGCATGGCCGGCGGCGAGGGCGAGGGGCAGTTGAGCTTCACCACCGACGAGATCGACGCGGCGACCTGGATCTTCGACGTCGTCGCGAGCCCGAGCGACACGCCGCTCGTCGTCGCCGCGCGGGAGCGGGGCAAGAACGTCATCACCGGCGCCGAGGTCATCGCGCTGCAGGCCGCCGAGCAGTTCGTCCTCTACACCGGCGTACGCCCCAGCGACGAGCAGATCCGTACCGCGTCCGAGTTCTCGCGCCAGGACGCGTAGGATTTTCGCCGTGAGTGAGACGAGCGACCAAGACCAGCGCCTGCGCGTCGTCGTGGCGGAGGACGAATCTCTCATCCGCCTCGACCTCGTCGAGATGCTCGATGCGGGCGGCTACGACGTCGTCGCCGCCGTCAGCGACGGGGAAGCGGCCGTGGCTGCGATCGCCGAGCACCGACCCGACCTCGCGCTGCTCGACGTCAAGATGCCCCGCAAGGATGGCATCAGCGCCGCCGAGGAGATCGGCGCCGACGGCCTCACCCCCGTCGTCCTCCTGACGGCGTTCAGCGACCGCCACCTCGTCGAACGCGCGAGCGACGCGGGCGTCATGGCCTACGTCGTCAAACCGTTCACCTGGAACGACCTCGGCCCGGCGCTCACCGTCGCGACCCGCCGATGGCGCGAGATGCGCGCCCTGCGTGACGAACTCGCGGCGATCAACGCCAAGCTCGAGACGCGCAAACAACTCGACCGGGCGAAGGGCATCCTCACCACCAAGCTCGGCCTCGACGAACCCGCGGCGTTCCGCTGGATCCAGAAGACCGCGATGGATCGTCGTCTGTCGATGCAGCAGGTCTGCGACGGCGTCATCGCCGAGTTCGGCGACGCCTGACGCGAGAAGGGTTGTGGAGGTTCGCGCGATGGGTATCGCGAGCCTCCACAACCCTTCGTCGCCAGAGGAGGCGTCTCAGCCCTTCGGCAGATCCCGCAGCATGCACGTGATGCGGGCGGTGCAGGTGCGGTTGCCCTCATCGTCGGTGATGACGACGTCGTACGCCGCGAGGGTGCGCCCGATCGACAGCGCCGTCGCGGTCGCCGTCACGATGCCGCTCCTCGCGGAACGGTGATGCGTCGCGTTGATGTCGAGCCCGACGGCGAATCGTCCCGGCCCGGCGGCCATGTTCGCGCCGATGGAGCCGACGCTCTCGGCGACAACGACGTTCGCGCCGCCGTGCAGCAACCCGAACGGCTGCGTGTTGCCCTCGACGGGCATGGTCGCGACGACACGCTCGGGGGAGGCCTCGAGCACGCGGATGCCCATGCGCTCGTCGAGCGTGCCGCGGCTCATCTGCGCGAGTTCGTCGAGCATCTGCTCCTGCGTCATCTCGGGCGCGTGGGTTGCGGTCTCGGGCGTGGGGGAGCTCGTCATGGTCTCGCCTTTCGGGTTGTCGGTGCTGGGACATAGGCTGCCACGTGTGAAGCGCTTGTTGTTGTTGGACGGACATTCCCTCGCCTACCGGGCCTTCTTCGCGCTGCCCGCGGAGAATTTCTCGACCTCGACGGGGCAGCACACGAACGCCGTGTACGGCTTCACGTCGATGCTCATCAACCTGCTGCGCGACGAGGAACCGACGCACCTCGCCGTCGCGTTCGACGTGTCGCGTCAGACGTTCCGCAGCGAGGAGTACGCCGAGTACAAGGCGGGCCGCGCGACGACGCCGAGCGAGTTCAAGGGGCAGGTGAGCCTCGTCAAGGAGGTGCTCGACGCGATGGGCGTCACGCACCTCGAGGTCGACGGGTACGAGGCCGACGACATCCTCGCGACACTCACCACCCAGGCGACGCAGGCCGGTTTCGACGAGGTGCTCCTGTGCTCCGGCGACCGCGATGCGCTGCAGCTCGTGCGCGACAACGTCACCGTGCTGTACCCCGTCAAGGGCGTCTCGGAGCTGACGCGTATGACGCCCGCCGCCGTCGAGGAGAAGTACAGCGTGCCGCCCGAGCGCTACAGCGACCTCGCCGCGCTCGTCGGCGAGAAGAGCGACAACCTGCCCGGCGTGCCCGGTGTCGGCCCCAAGACGGCCGCGAAGTGGATCGGGCAGTACGGCGACCTCGAGGGCCTCGTCGCCAACGTCGACCAGATCAAGGGCAAGGCCGGCGAGAACGTGCGCGCCCACCTCGATGGCGTGCTGCGCAACCGACGCCTCAACCAGCTGCTCGTCGACGTGCCGCTGCCCGTGACGCCGGACGACCTCGCGCGCCACGACTGGAACCGTGACGAGGTGCACCGCGTCTTCGACGGTCTCGAGTTCAAGGTGCTGCGCGACCGCCTGTTCGCGACGCTCGGCACGGCGCAGCCCGAGGCGGAGGGCGACGTCAGCGTCGACGGCGTCGTGCTCGGCGACGGCGAGGTCGAGACGTGGCTCGCCGGTATCACCGGGCGCGCCGGGCTGTTCGTCGACGGCACGTGGGCGAAGGGCGCGGGTGACGCGAGCGGCCTGGCGATCGCCGACGAGAGCGGCCGCGCCGCGTACGTCGACCTGACGACCCTCGCACCCGAGGACGAGCAGGCGCTTGCCGAGTGGCTCGCCGACGTGACGAAGGCGAAGGCCCTGCATGACGCGAAGGGCCCGATGCACGCCCTCGCCGCGCGCGGTCTCACCCTCGCAGGGCTGACGAACGACACCGCCATCGCGGCCTACCTCGTGCGACCCGACCAGCGCTCGTACGGGTTCGAGGATCTGCTGCTGCGCTACTGTCACATCGAACTGCCCGAGACCAGCAAGCAGGCAGCCGGTCAGGGGATGCTCGACCTCGGTGACGTCGGCGCCACGCAGGGCGACGACGCCATGGCGCGCGCCGCGGCCGTCGCGACCCTGGCCGCCGCGCTCGACGAGGCGGTCGCCGACGTCGGTGGCATCGAGCTCATGGCCGAGCTCGAGCTGCCGATCGTCGAGGTGCTCGCGACGATGGAGCAGGCAGGCATCGCCGTCGACCTCGACGCGCTGCACGAACTCGAAGCCGACTACGACGCGCAGGTCGTCGCCGCGCAGCAGGACGCGTGGGACGCGATCGGTGGCGAGCAGGTCAACCTCGGCTCGCCGAAGCAGTTGCAGGTCGTGCTGTTCGAGACCCTGGGCCTGCCGAAGACCAAGAAGACGAAGACGGGGTACACGACGGACGCCGAGGCGATCGCCGACCTGTCGGAGAAGGCGCCGCACCCGTTCCTCGACGCTCTGCTTCGTCACCGTGACGCCTCGAAGCTGCGCTCGACGGTGCAGGGCCTCATCAAGTCGATCGGTGACGACGGCCGCATCCACACCACCTACCAGCAGACGATTGCGGCGACCGGGCGTCTCAGCTCGACCGACCCGAACCTGCAGAACATCCCGATCCGCACCGAATCGGGTCGACGCATCCGTCGTGTCTTCGTGGTCGGCGAGGGCTACGACTGCCTCATGTCCGCCGACTACAGCCAGATCGAGATGCGAGTCATGGCGCACCTGTCCGGCGACGAGGGCCTCATCCAGGCCTTCAACGACGGCGAGGACCTGCACCGGTTCGTCGGCTCACGCGTGTTCGGCGTCGAGCCGAGCGAGGTGACCTCCGAGATGCGCGCGAAGGTCAAGGCGATGTCGTACGGCCTCGCGTACGGGCTGTCGGCGTTCGGCCTGAGCAAGCAGCTGCGCATCTCCACGGCCGAGGCGCAGCGCCTCATGGACGGCTACTTCGAACGCTTCGGTGGGGTGCGCGACTACCTGCGTCAGATCGTCGACGACGCGCGCGCGACCGGCTACACCGAGACGATGATGGGTCGGCGCCGCTACCTGCCCGACCTGACGAGCGACAACCGTCAGCGCCGCGACATGGCCGAGCGGATGGCGCTCAACGCGCCGATCCAGGGCTCGGCGGCCGACATCATGAAGAAGGCCATGCTCGGCGTCGACGAGGCGTTGCGCGCGGCGAACCTGCGCTCGCGGGTGCTCCTGCAGGTGCACGACGAACTCATCGTCGAGGTCGGCGCGGGCGAACGCGACGAAGTCGAACGCATCGTGCGCGAGCAGATGGGTGCGGCCGCCGACCTCGCGGTGCCGCTCGACGTCAACGTCGGCACCGGACGCAGCTGGCAGGACGCCGAGCACTGACGGCCGCCGCCCGTGAGGGTCGACAGCCGGCACGTCGGGTCGGCCGGTGAGAAGAAAACGTTCGCAGCTGCCTCTCGGCCGAGCAGCCGACCTAGAGTGGAAGATTCCGGTTGGGGATCTTTTTCACTCATCTCGGAGGTGCTCATCACCGCTTCGGGCCCGGGGGCCCACGGTTTCGGCCGGGGACCCTTCGAGCCGTTGATGGGGCTCTTGGCCCAGTCGCTCACCGACGTCGAGTGTCACGCCGCGAGCGCGCACACCCGGTGCGACGACGGCGTCGTCACCGATGACGCAGTCCTCCAGCACGGCGTCCGCCCCCACGAGCGCGCCGGGCCCGATGATGCAGCCGTTCACGATGGCGTCGGCGGCGACGCGTGATCCGCCCAGCAGCAGGCTGCCGCGGATAGCACCCGCGTCAGGGGTGCCAGCAACCGCCCCCGCCCGCAGGTCGACGGCGTCGAGGTCACGCTCACGCGCCCAGGCGAGGTTCGCCGCCAGCAGGGCGGCGGGCGTGCCGATGTCGTGGAACGGTGCGTCGTCGCGGTTGACGAACACCCCGCCGCGCTCGCTCGCCTCAGGAAACACCTCGCGTTCGAGGGAGACGACCGCGTCGACGGGCACGAGATCGACCAGGGCGGGGGAGACGACGTACGTGCCCGCGTTGACGACGCCCGCCGGCGCGCCTGGCGGCTTCTCCTCGAACGCCGTGACGCGCCCGGCCTCGTCGAGGTGTAGCAACCCGTACGCCGACGCGTCGGGCACGGCGCGTCCGTGGATCGTGGCGAGCACCGGGGGTGCGTCGCCGGCGCGAACGGCACACTCCCGGTGCGCCCGGTGCGCGGCGACCTGCGCGCCGAGGTCATGCTCGGTGATGAGGTCGCCGTTGAGGACGAGCACGTCGTCGTCGGACGCGAGATCGAGCAACCCGCACGCGTGACGCAGCGCGCCACCGGTGCCGAGCGGATGCTCCTCACGGCTGTAGCGCAACCGGACGCCGTACGCGTCGCCGTCACCGAGCGCCGGACGAAAAGCGTCCGCGTGGTACGAGGTCGCGAGCACGACGGATTCGACGCCCGCCGTCGCGAGACGATGAAGTTGGTGCGCGATGACGGGTTCGTCACCGATCGGCAACAGGTGCTTCGGCGTGCGGCGCGTGAACGGCAGCAGCCGGGTGCCGTACCCACCGGCCAGGACGACGGCGTGCAGGCTCATCGGCCGCTGGTGCTCGACGCACTCGTCGAGCTGGTGCTCGACGCTCCCGACCCGTCACCGTGCTGCTGGATCTGCGGGGCGAGCCAGTTCCAGAAGATCGGGCCGGACTCGCTGGTGAAGTGCAGCCCATCGGCGTAGAGGTTCACGCCGTTGATGCGGCCGTGATACTGCCCGCCGGGGCAGAGGAAGCCGAACTGGTCGATGAGGGTGACTCCGTTGGAACGCGCCCAGCCCTTCGCCACGTCGTTGAGATGCTCGACCTTCGCGGTGTCGTTGGTCGCGACGACCGTCGGGTCGGTTCCTATCGTCGGCACGCGGTGGCATGACAGGTCGACGAGGTAGGGGTGGGTGATGTTCTGCTGCTTCGCCTTCTGCGCGACGCCGTCGAGGCTGGAGCGCACGAACGCGTCGTGCTCGGCGCTGCCGGCGCGCAGCGTCCGTCCGTCGACCGCGTAGTCGTTGAGCAGGTTCTGCGGCAGGAAATACAGCATCGTGTCGCGCCCGGCGAGGCCGTAGTACCAGTCGTCATGGAACTGGTCGCACTTCGACAGCGACGGCACCGGCTGGCCGCCACTGCTCTCCTGCCCGGCGAACGTCGTGCATCCAAAGCTCGCTGATTCCGTCAGCTGCAGGTCGGGAAAGCGTGTCTGCGGGAAGTTGGCGAACAGGCTGTGCGGGATCGAGTTGCCGACGAGGATCGCCTTGACGTCCTCACCGGGCGTGTATGTCTTCATCGCGTACGTCAGTTCGCCGCCACCCGAACCGGCTTCCAGATCGGAACCGCCACCCGAGACGTGCGGTAGCGCCAACGCCCCACCGGCGACGACGAGTGCCGCCGCGGCGGCCGCGATCGGGGCGAGCCGACGAGGTGCAGGCGAGCGCGGCCACAGGGCGCGCACCCCGCCACGGCGCACGGGCTGCTCCACGAAGCGGTAGGTCGCCGTCGCGAGCACGAGGGCGGCGACGGCCTGGACGACGCCCGCCCACGCCGCGTCGAGGCCGAGACGCTCGGGCGCAAGGTAGACGTGCAGCGGCCAGTGCCACAGGTACAGCGCGTAGCTGATGAGCCCGAGCCGGCGCAGCCACTCGAACGACAGCACGTGCTGGAAGCTGTTCGGGTGCGGCGAGGCTGCCGCGAGGATCGGCACGAGCGCGACGACGCAGAACGCGACGAGCCCGCCACGGAACAGCCCGGACGACGACTCGTCGAACGTCAGCATCGCGATGACCAGCGCGAAGAGCGCCGGCCACGCGAGACGTTCGAGCCACAGCAGCCACGGCGCGGGGCGCGCATGACCCCACTGCGACGGCCCGATCCAGGCACCCGCGGCGGCGCCGATGAGCAGTTCGAACGCGCGGGTGTCGGTGCCGTAGTAGACGCGCGTCGGGTCGACGCCGGGCACGTACAGGTGCGCCATCCACAGCGCCGACGCAGCAGCGAGCGCGAGCAACCAGAACGCGAGGTGGCGGCGGCGCGTGAGGAACCGCGTGAGCGCGAGCAGCAGGAGCGGGAACAGCAGGTAGTACTGCTCCTCGATGGCGAGCGACCATGCGTGACGCAGGGGAGAGGGCGTGCCGTTCGAGGCGAAGTAGGCCTCGTCACCGGAGATGAAGTGCCAGTTCGCGACGTACGCGAGGGTCGAGAGCACGTCGAGCGAGACGGCGTAACGACGCGACGGCAACGTCCAGAACGTCGCCATGACGAGCACCGCGAGAAGGACGACGACGAGCGTCGGCATGAGCCGTCGGGCGCGTGCCAGCCAGAACCCGCGCAGGTCGATGCCGCCGCGTTGGACGTACTCGCGCACGAGCAGCGTCGTGATGAGGTAGCCGGACAGGACGAAGAACAGGTCGACGCCGAGCCACCCGCCGCGCGCCGCGTTCGGCCACAGGTGGAACACGAGGACACCGAGCACCGCGAGCGCCCGCAGGCCGTCGAGGGCCGGGCGGTATGTCAGGGGGGTGTGGGGGCGGCGAGCCACGGTCGATCCTCTTCCACGAGTCATTCGTTCGAAGCCCTGAGTGTATTTGTGACATACACCTCATTGCAGGTGAATCCACCGCTAGCATGCGGTCATGCTGAACACGAACGATGAGGCGGGCCCCACGGGTCTCGCGACCGGCACGAAGATCGCTGCCATCATCTCCGCGCTGCTCCTGGCCGTCGCGGTCTACTTCTTCGTCTCCCCGACGAACTTCCGGGGCAAGGACGGCAGCCTGTTCGGCTGCGGTTCGCCGATGTCCCCCAACACCTCCGGCCTCGCGAAGGGGCAGTGCAACATCATCGAGGGGCAATCGCTGCACCGCGCGCTGCTGTTCCTCGCGCTCGCGCTCACCACCGCCGCGCTCGGCTACCTCCTGTTCGGCACGCACGGCTCCGGGCGCGCCGCACGCGGACGCGAGCGCTACGACCGTTATGACGAGCACGACGACGATGACGACGAGCGTCCGGTGCGTCCCGCGCGGCGCGAGCGTCGTGACGCCGAGGAGCGTCCCGCACGTCGTGCACGCCTCGGTGACGAGGACCGCGACGCAGAGCGCCACGAGCGCGGCGTGCGCATCGGGAAGGTCGAGCGGGCCGCAGGCGACGACGGCGAGGACGACGACGTGCACGAGCGCCGCACCGCGCGCGGGCGCAAGCGCCTGTCGGACCAAGAGCGCGACTGACGCTGCCCGTACCGGCCCCGCGAAACGAGGCCAGGAGAAACGACGATGGCCTCAAAACTGTTCGCCTACCGCCCCGGGCTCGACGGCATCCGCGGCTACGGCATGGTCGTGTTCATGCTGTGGCACGTCGGTGTACTGACGTTCCTGCCCGGCGCGTGGATCCTCATGAACGTCTTCTTCATCCTCTCGGCGTTCCTCATCACGCGCCTGCTGCTCGCCGAGCAGCGTGAGTTCGGGTGGATCAGCGTGCGTGAGTTCTACCGACGGCGCGTGCGTCGCCTCGCGCCGGCGCTGCTCGTCATGGTCGGCGCCGTCACCCTCGACGGGTGGGCGTTCGCGCCAGCCGGGGAGCGCACGTACCTGCGCGGCGACATCCTCGCGACCCTGACATACGTCATGAACTGGCGCCTCGTGCTGCGCGACGATCAGTACTTCGAGGAGTTCACCCACCCGAGCATCACGCGCCATGCGTGGAGCCTGTCGGTGGAGGAGCAGTTCTACCTCGTCGTGCCGTTGCTCATCATCGCGGCGCTGACGTACGCGCACCGCCGCAGCGCGCGCACCGCGGGGTTCGTCGTCCTCGCGCTCGCGTCGGCGGCGTGGGCGTCGACGATCGATCTCGACTCACCGGGCGGGCAGGCACACGCCTATTACGGCACCGACGTGCGCATGCAGGCCCTCGCCCTCGGTGTCGCGGCGGGCGTGTGGACGGGGCATCGTGGACGTGGTGGTGGGCTGCTGCGGGCACGGGATCGTCGCGATCTGCTCGATGCGGGAGACCGCCGGCTCGAGATCCTCGGCTGGGTCGGCCTCGTCGCGACGCTCGCAGGCATCGCGCTCATCGAGCCGCTGAGTGACTGGATGTTCACCCGCGGCGGGATGCTCCTCACGAGCCTCGCCGGCCTCGCGTGGATCATCGGGTGCGCCCAACGCGTGCCCACGCCCCTCGTGCGGCTGCACGCCAACCGTCTCGCGGTGCACACCGGCAAGATCTCCTACGGGCTGTACCTCTACCACTGGCCCATCTACCTGTGGCTCGTGCGCGCCTTCGGTCACGGGCACGTCATCCCGCTCGCGGTGGCGACGCTCGTGCTCTCGTACGCCGCCGCCGACGCGAGCTACCGCTGGCTCGAGAAGCCCGTCATCAAGCGCGGGGTGCGGGCCTTCGGTGGGCGGCGCGCGGGCGGCGCGGGCGCCGTCGGTCTCGTCGGAGTCCTCGTCGCGGCGCTGGCCATCCCCGCCGGGGCGAGCACGGCGGCCCACGAGGTGTCTGCGCCGCAGTACCCGCAGTACGTCGCGCACATCCCGACGCTCGTCGAGGGCCAGGCGACGTACACGCCGCCCGCCCGACCACTCGCCGTCACGCTCTACGGCGACTCGGTGCCGTACTTCCTCGCCCAGCGCATGCCGAAGGACAACTTCTCGAACCTCGTCGTGACGAACGCCGGCGCCCCCGGCTGCGACCTGCTCGACGCGCCCGTGCAGTGGACGGCGACGCGTCAGCAACCCAACGACATGCCGTGTCGCGAAGCGAAGGCGGAGTTCGGGCCCACGGTGCGTTCTTCCGACTCCCGGCTGGCCGTGCTCATGCCGACGCTCTACCTCGCACTGCGACACGACGTCGACGGCAAGGTGCTGTGGCTCGACGACGCGGCCTACCGCGACCTCATCACCCGCACGCTGACGAAGACCCTCACCACCGCGCGCACCTCGGGCGCGGCGAAGTTCGCCGTCACGACCGTGCCGTGCCGCACCATCGACGAACTGCAGGTGCCGCCCGAGTACCGCGGCGACTTCGACAAGTTCCCCCAACTCGTCGCCGAGGCTGGGCACCCGAAACGGGTCAACGCGATCATCACGGCGTGGGCGAAGGAACACCACGTGCCCGTCCTCGACCTCGCGGGCGCGGTGTGCGGTTCGTCGTACCAGCCGACTCGCCACGGCATCACGCTCTACGACGACGGCATCCACTTCTCGCCCGAGGCGACCCCGATGATCTGGGGTTGGCTCGCGCCGCAGATCGTGGCGGCCGCCCGATGAACGAGGCAGCCCGATGAACATGGTGGCCAGACGATGAGCACATCCGCACGCTCGCGCGGGAGCCGTGTCGAGCGTCCCCGCACCGATCGTTACGCGGCCATGGACGGCTACCGCGGCCTGTTCGTCCTGCTCGTCATCGCGTATCACTTCGGCGCGACGGGCCTCGTCGGCGGCTGGGTGGGCATCAACCACTTCTTCGTGTTCTCCGGCTTCCTCATCGCGCGCATCCTCATCAAGGAACGTCAGCGCACCGGTCGCATCGACGTGCGCCGCTTCTACCTGCGTCGCGCGCGGCGCGTGCTGCCGGCGATGTTCGTCCTCGTCGCCGCAGTTCTGACGCACACCGCCTTCCTCGAGCAACCCGCCCAGCAGAAGCAGTTCGGCGGCGACGCACTCGCCACCCTGGGCTTCTACCTCAACTGGAGGTTGATCGGCCGGAGCGACAGGTACTTCGACCAGATCGGCAACCCGTCGCCGCTGCGTCACGCCTGGACGCTGTCTGTCGAGGAGCAGTTCTACGTCGTCATCCCGTTCCTCATCCTCGCGATCTGCGCACTCACGCGCTCGCGCCGCCTGCGCTTCACCCTCGTCATGGCGCTCGCCTGCCTGAGTGCGTGGTGGACGGCGCACCTCGGGCTCGCCTCGTTCGAGGATCAGGCGCGCCTTTACTACGGCACCGACACCCGCGTGCAGGCGCTGCTCGTCGGTGTCGCGTTCGGGTTCGCCTTCGGCGTCGGCGCCGACGGACGGGGGCCGCGCCTGCCATCGCGCGAGGTGACACAGACCCTCGGCATCCTCGGCACGATCGTGTCGATCAGCGCGGTATTCCTGCTCGACGCGCAGACCGAGTGGGTCTACGCGAAGGGCGGCGTGCTGCTGTTCGCGCTTGGCGCCTCGCTCATGGGCTGGTCGAGCATCGACCCGCGCGGCCTCGCCATCAACCGCGTCTTCGGCTGGCGGCCGCTGGCCTTCGTCGGACAGATCTCCTACGGCCTCTACCTCTACCACTGGCCGGTGCACCTGTGGCTGCGCCCCGACGTGCCGCAGCCCGCGCTCGGGTTCCTCCAGTTCGTCGTGACGTTCGCGCTCGCGGTCGTGAGCTTCCGCTCCCTCGAGGCGCCGATCCTGCAGGACGGGTTGCGTGGCATGTGGCCGCACCTGCGACGCAGCCGTCGCCGGGCCCTCGCCATCGGCGCGTCGGGGGTGCTCGCGGTGGCGAGCGCCGCCCAGGCCCGCACGAGCGCACCCGGCGTGCCGACGGACGTGCCGCCGCTCGTCGCGGGGACGCCCGCGTACCGCACGGGCGCGCACCAGGACGCCGGCATCGTGGGCGACAGCGTGGGTTCCTCACTCGCGCAGGGTTTTTCGCCGTCGGTCTACACCGACCTGTCGATGAGCGACGCGACGATGATCGGCTGCGACCTCGTGCCCGCGCCGATCAGCCACGACGGCCAGGACGTCGCCGAGTCCACGCGCTGCGCGAGCTGGCGCGCGGGCGTCGAGAAGCAGTTGCGCGATGCGCACGCGCGCACCCTCGTCATCGTCGGTGACGCCCACTTCCTCACGACGCACCGCCTTGACGGCGTGCTCGCCGCGCCGCAGACGCCGCAGGGCGCGAAGTCGATCGAGCTGGCCCTCGACTCGTGGGCGCAGCGAGCCCGCGCCGCAGGCGTCGAGCGCACGGTCGTCGTCAATCTCCCGTGCCGACGCATCGACCCGGTGCGACTCGATCCGTCGTTGCGCTTCTTCGCCGAGCAGGGCTCGAACGACGCCGCCGTCGACTGGGCGAACGGCGTCATCGCGGCGTGGGTGAAGCATCACCCCGATGCGGCGCTCGCCGACCTGCACGCCCAGACGTGCAGCGCCGGGTACCGCTCCGTCATCAACGGGGTGAGCCTCTACGAGGACACGCTGCACTTCACCCCGCGCGGCGCCGCGATGATCTGGACGTGGCTCGCGCCGCAGGTGCAACGCGCGGGCGCCGCACGGTGAGGTTCGCCTCGGGCGGGGCGGCGCGGGAGTTGGCGAACACCGCATGCGAAAGTGCGCCCGACGTGTGACCATGGTCACCAGTTACCGCGCGGTACGCGCGCACACCTCTCGACCCTCACGACGGACGGAACGCCATGGACACCTCGACCTTCTTCCGCGACCTGCCGGCCCTGTTCGCCGGTGAGCCCGCGACGTCGGACCCGATCGACCCGCGTTGGTCGGCCCTGTGCGACGAGGTCGCGGGGTACACCGCGCCCAACGAGCTCGCCGTCCTCAACCATGCCGCCGCGACGATGCCCGCCGACGAGGCCTACCTCGAGGTCGGCACGTTCAAGGGCCGCTCGATCTGCGCCGCCGTGCAGGGCAACGGGGACAAGACGTTCGTCGCGATGGAGAACTTCATGGAGTTCGGCATGGCGGGCGAACTCGCGCGACGCGAACTCATGACGAACCTCGAGACCCACGCCGGGGACGCCGACGTCACGCTGCTCGAAGGTGACTGCTTCAAGCTCATGGTGCGCCCCGACGCGCTCGATCGCCCCGTCGGGGTCTACTTCTACGACGGTGAGCACACGCTGCTGTCGCACTACCTCGCGCTCGCCGCCGTCGAGCCGCTGCTCGCCTACGAGGCGCTCGTCCTCATCGACGACGCGTCGTGGCCGGTCGTGCAGAAGGCGCACAGGCTGTTCCTCAAGCAGCACCCGGGCTGGGAGATCGTCGAGCAGTGGGACGCCGCGCACGCCGACGACCCACGCTGGGCGAACGGCCTGCACGCGCTGACCTTCCGTCGCCGCCCCGGCACCGCGAAGCGCCTCAGCCGTCAGGACGAGATGCTGCGCCGCTACCAGACGACGGTGCAGGACCGCCTCAACGCGGCGATGTGGAAGGCCGTCGGCGTCGTGCCCGGGCCGATCACCGCCGTCGCGAAGGTGCTGCTCGGCCGCTCGCGTCAGATCGGCGACGACGGTGCGAAGAACGACGGCGCAAACAGCGACGGCCAGAAGAGCAATGACCAGCACTGAGCCCTGCTGGGCCACGCCGAGCGAAAGCGGCCCCCGCTGAGGCGGTAGGACGGGGCCGACCAGCCTGAGCGGATGGGTCCGGTTCGAGCGGTGCGAGCCGCCCTCGAAGGTCGAACGACGTCGGGGGTCAGCTCGTGTGATCGAGCACGAGCAGGTCCTCGGCGTCCTCGATGTGCGTGACGCGTCTGCTGCGCGAGCGCCACGCGCCGGCCACGACGACGACGCCGGCGCACGCTGCGGCGAGCGTCACGACCTGCCAGACGCTGTCGTGCCACCACAGCCACCCGACGACGAGTTCGACGGCGACCATGACCCACGTCAGCATGCCGAGGCGCGTGTCGTCGCCCGCCATCTGCGAGAAGAGCCACAGCTGCGCGAGCGCCCAGACGGTGCCGAGTGCGAGGCACGCGATGACGAGGGATCCGTTGCCGTCGAACGCGTGACCACCGACAGAGGCGACCACGGCGTCGGCGTCGAGCAGCGACCCGACGACGCAGCCGACCACGCCGAGCGCGAGGACGAAACCGGCGGCCCGCCACAACGCGCGGG
>NZ_AEIQ01000034.1:0-3951 GCF_000152185.1 Dermacoccus sp. Ellin185
GTGACGCTGCTTGCGCGGCGCAGTCAGGTCATAGCGCAGCATCTCGTCAATGGCCGGCTTGTACGGGTCCAGACGCGGTGCCGTACGAACCGGCCTCTTGCGGGGCGGGGGTTCGGCAGCGGCGAGTGCCTGGCGGACGGTGCGGCGATGTACCCCGTGCTTGCGCGCGAGCTCGCGGATGGACAGACCCTCCACTCGCGCGTCATGGCGGATGTCGGCGTACAGCTGCACTCGTGACCCCATCTTGGCTCCCTTGCCCTCGCGACTGGTTCCCAGTGATGGGGACCAGCGTGAAGGGGTGGGGCCAGTTCAGACCGTCAACACCCCGGCAAGTCGCACGCGGGGCCAGATCAAGCCGTCACAACGGGGCCAGACCAAGCTGTCACAACCAATCCTGCTGCCCGGGCCGAACTCGCTGTTCGTCGCGACGAGCGCCGCGCAGGTATCGCGACGCGCCGGCTGGCAGGCCGCCGCCGGTGTGTTCATCAGCGACAGCATCCTCATGATCGCGGCCGTCGCCGGCGGGCACGCTGCTGACGGGCGGGTCGCTGTTCTTCCGCGCGCTGACGCTCGTCGGCGGCGCCTACCTCGTCTATCTCGGGTTCGGTCTGCTGCGCCGAGGGGTGCAGTTGCTGCGCGAACATCGAGCGCTGACGCGCGCCGACGCCACGGACGACTCGCTCAACCCCATCGACACAGGCGCGGCCCCCGATGGCGCCGGCATCGCGGCGTCCCCGTTCAGCCGCTCGATCGTGACGGGCATGCTCAACCCCAAGTCGATCCTGTTCTTCGCCGCGTTCTTCGTGCAGTTCGTGACGCCGGGCGATCCGCACCTGTGGGTCAACTTCGGGGTGCTCGCCGTCATCATGCAGATCATCAGCCTCATCTACCTCGCGGCCGTCATCGCCATCAGTTCGCGGCTCGGCCACCGCGTCGCAGGACGCCCGCGCGTCGTCGCCGGCGCACACCTCGCCGCGGGGACGGCCTTCTGCCTGTTCGCCGTCAAGCTCGCCACCGCATCGTTCTGACGCCCGACACGCTGAACCACCACGCCGACGCGACGCTCCACCCCTCACAGCTGCCGCGCGACCACATGGCCGGCTGACGCGAAGCTCCACCCCTCACAGCTGACGCACGACCACATGGCCGGCCGACGGCGAAGCTCAACCCCTCACGGCTGACGCGCTGCTGCGACGTCTTCGGGGTAGCTCCCGTAGAAGGGCACGTAGCCGTCACGCATCAGCACCCACACGCGGTCGTCACCCACGCCGGCGAACCCGGCGTCGCGCAGTTCGACCTTGCGCGACTTGAACGTCGAGGTGTGCTCGAGCGAATCGACCTCGCGCACGAACAGTGGCACCGCGTACTTCGGCAGGCGTTCGTTGAGCGCGACGGCCGCCATGGCGTCGAAGGGCTCGCCCTCGCGCAGCACGACGGCGGCCATGCCGGCTCGCCCGTCGCAGCCGGGCACCTCGACGCCGTAGACGACGCAGTCCTCGACGAACGGCAGCCGCTCGAGGGCCGCCTCGACCTCCGTCGTCGCGACGTTCTCGCCCTTCCACCGGAACGTGTCGCCGAGCCGATCGACGAACGCCACGTGGTTGAGCCCCTGCCGGCGCACGAGGTCGCCGGTGATGAACCAGCAGTCGCCGTCCTTGAAACCGTCGCGCAGCAGCTTCTTCTCGGTGGCGTCGTCGTCGGTGTACCCGTCGAACGGCTGGGCCTTCGTCACCTTGGCGAGCAGCAGGCCCGCCTCGCCGACCTTGACCTGACGCAGCCGCCCGTTCCCGTCGCGCACCGCGCCGCCCGTCTCCGGGTCGTAGGCGACGACCTTGTGCGGCAGTGGGCACGTGCCGGCCGTCTCGGAGATGTTGTAGGCGTTGATGAACGCGATGTTGCACTCGCTCGCCCCGTAGAACTCGGCGATGCGCGCGATGCCGAAGCACTCCTGGAACTCGGCCCAGATGTCGGTCCGCAGGCCGTTGCCGACGATGACGCGGATGCGGTGCGCCCGGTCAACGTCCCGCTGCGGCTGGCCGAGCAGATAGCGGCACAGTTCGCCGATGTAGACGAACGACGTCGCGTCGAAGCGGATGACGTCGTCCCAGAAGTTGGAGACGGAGAACTTGCGCGCGATGGCGAAGCACGCGCCGCCGTTGAGCACGGCTCCGAGCGCGACCGTCACGGCGTTGTTGTGGTACAGCGGCAGGCAGCAGTAGAGAGTGTCGCCCTCGCGCAGCCGCACGCCCAGCCCGCCGAGGCCCGAGTACGACTGCAACCACCGATGGTGGCTCATGATGGAGGCCTTCGGCATGCCCGTCGTGCCGGAGGTGAAGATGTAGTACGCCTTGTCGCTGCCGCGCACCTGCGCGCATTCGGGCGGGTTCTGCGCCGCCGCCGTAGGCGCGTTCGTCGCCTGTGCGACGAGCTCGTCGAGCCCGACGACGTCCGCGTGGCGCCCGGTATCCGACGACGGTGCGGTGTTCGCTGAGCCCTCCCCCGCGAGGCACGTCGTCACCGCCTCGAGCAACGACGGCTCGGCGACGATGACGCGGGCGTCGAGTACTCCGAGGCTGTGGGCGAGCACATCGCCCTGCTGGTTGTAGTTGAGCAGCCCGCTGACGGCGCCGAGCTTCACGGTCGCGAGCATCACGAGCAGCATGTCGATCGAGTTGTGCGACATCAGCCCGACGACGTCCCCGTGACGCACCCCAGCGTCCTTGAGCACCCACGCGAGCCGGTTGACACGCTCGTTGGCCTCTGCGTAGGTGAGGCGCCCCTCGTCGGCCACGACGAACGGACGCTGCGGGTGCCGCTCGGCGAGCCCTTCGAATACCGAGCCGATCGACATGGCGCGGCCCGATCGACGCAGCAGTAAGGACGGCAGATGCTTGGCGACGTGGGGGATGTCGGGCGTCATCGTCAGCGCCCCGCGCGCCACGTCGAGCAGCGTCACCCGGGTCCGTGAGGTCGTCATCGCTGTGGTCTCCTTCGGCCGTCGTCAGCTCCGGTGTCGCGGTCCGCGCCGCGATCCCCCAACCCTACCTACGCTTCAGTAACCACGTGACGGATACCGCTCAGCCCGTCCCACATCGATGGGTGCCTGCACAGAATTGCCATCCCCCCGGCCGTGGTGGACGATGCGAAGCCGACGCGACGCATGAGCGCGTCCTCGAGGCCGCCGAGGATCTCGATTCCGGCAGCCCCGACCCCCGCTCGCCTCGTCCCTGCGACAGGGACGCTCCGGCATCGTCGGTGTCTTCGCCGAGGGGCGACTGCTCAACTCGTTCAGTGACCCGTTCGCCGTCAGCGTGCTCGACGGTCTCGCGCAGCACCTGGGCCAGAACTCGAGCGGCATCCTGCTCATCCTGGCGTAGGGTAGCGATGAGCACGAGGTCGTGCGACGCATGTCCGGCATCCCCCGCGACGCCGTCGTCTTCCCGCTCGGCGGGCATGTCTCGGCGGCGGTGCTGGACCACCTGCGCCATCGCCGCATCCCGCTCGCCGGCACGGGTTACCCCGCGATCGACGGTGTCCTGCAGCTGACGATGGAACGCGCCGCGCTGCGCACCCTGGCCACGTACCTGTACGACCTCGGCCACCGCGACGTCGCGCTCGTCGAGATGCCGCAGGGTGCGAGCCGCGGTGAGGGCGACACGACGCCGACGGCCAACCCCCAGGCGACCGCACGCACCGAGGGCTTCCTCGACGTATTTCCCGACGTCACGTACCCACACCTTCGCGCTCATCGAAGGCACCTCGATGGCCGCGCAGGCCGGCGCCTGACCCTCTCTACCGATCGATGCCCAGTCCCCGAGGGAGTGGGCAACGTCATGTACGTGTCCATCCGCACCCGTACAAGCATTCGCAGGGGCGCGGGGGTCAGGGTGTTTGTGGTGGACGTAGAAATGCGTGATGGTCATGAACTACTCAACCCCAGTCTTTCGGGGG
>NZ_AEIQ01000033.1:0-25929 GCF_000152185.1 Dermacoccus sp. Ellin185
GTCGGGCGCCGCCACGTCTCCGACGAGGCGGGCGACCCGCTCGTCATCGACTGGCGGGCGCCCGTGTCGACGGCGTTCTACCGCGCCTCCCCTGCCGAACCGATGGGCGTGTCGCTGCGGCGGCGCTTCGGCGTCGAACGCGGCGAGCTGACGGCGTACGAGGACGAGCGTCTCGATGCTCCTGGGGGCACCGACGAGTCGGGCGCCGACGATCGGGCGGGCAGCGACATCCTCGCCGCCGAGATCGAACGCCCCCGCTCGGGCCCGATGCGCGACATCGTCTCGACGATCCAGCCCGAGCAGGATGCGCTCGTGCGCGCCGACGTCGCGACCACCGTCTGCATCCAGGGCGCGCCCGGCACCGGCAAGACGGCTGTCGGCCTGCACCGCGCGGCGTGGCTGCTGTACTCGTTCCGCGCCCGCCTCGATCGCGCCGGCGTCCTCGTCGTCGGCCCGAACGCGGCGTTCCTCGACCACATCTCCGCGGTGCTGCCGTCGCTCGGCGAGGCGCGCGTCGCCCACGCGACGATCGAGACGCTCCTCGACGGCAGCTACCGCGACGACACCCCGAAGAACCGACGCTGGCTCGTGCGCGGCGCGGACGAGGCGCAGGTCGCCGTCCTCAAGGGCGCTGCGCGGTGGGCCGGCATCATCCACCGCGCGGTGTGGGCCCACGTCGGGCACCCCGACGAGGCGCTCGTCGTCCCCCGTGGCGCGCGACGCTGGCGGGTGCCCGCGTACGAGGTGGCCGAGATCGTCGCCGAACTCCGTTCGCGCGGCGTGCGATACGAGGCCGCGCGGGCGATGATGGCGCAGCGCCTCGCGCACAGCGTCATGCTGCAGCTCGAGGCCGCGGGCGACTCCCCCGACGATCGCGTCCAGGATTCCATCGCCCGCAGCGCGTCGGTGAAGGCGTACGTCAAGGCCCTGTGGCCGCAGCTCGACGCCGCCGGCGTCGTCCACCGCCTCCTGTCGGACGCCGACTTCCTCCACGAGTGCGCCGACGGCGACCTCGACCCGCACGAGGAGGCGAGCGCGGTGTGGGAGAAGCCGCCGCGCACCAAGGGGTCCGCGAAGTGGTCACCGGCCGACCTCGCGCTGCTCGACGAGGCCGCCGACTGCATCGAACGCACGACGAGCCTCGGGCACGTCATCGTCGACGAGGCGCAGGATCTGTCGGCGATGCAGCTGCGCGGCGTCGGGCGCCGCTGCTCGACGGGCTCGGCGACGGTGCTCGGTGACGTCGCGCAGGCGACGACGCCGTGGGCACCGGGGTCATGGACTGCGACGATGTCACACCTCGGCAAGAGCGACTTCCACCTCGAGGAGCTGCTGCAGGGCTTTCGCGTGCCCGCTGCCGTCATCGAATACGCCTCACAGCTGCTGCCCGTCATCGCGCCCGGCCTCGCCGCACCGCAGTCGGTGCGCAGCAACCGCGGCGAACTCGACCTCGTCGAGACTGGCCCCGACGCGCTCGCGGCCGCCGTCACGGATGCGGTGCGCCATGCGACGACGACGCCCGGGTCGGTCGGCGTCATCGCCGTCCCCGGCGCGCTCGACGACATCGCGGAGGCGCTGGCACACGCCGGCATCGGCTTCGGGCGCCTCGGCGCGGATCACGGTGACGACGCCGACCATCAGGTCGAGCTCGTGCCCGCGCAGGTCGCGAAGGGCCTCGAGTTCGACCGCGTCATCGTCGTCGAACCCGCCGACATCGCGGACGCCGAACCCGATGAGGCGACCGGCCTGCGGCGTCTCTACGTCGTGCTGACGCGCGCCGTCAGCGCCCTGAGTGTCGTCCACGCGCGCCCGATCCCGGCGCCGCTGACGTCGTGAGAGCGCACCCGGTCACGGCGCGCTGATCGCGGCGAGAACGTTGAGTTTCGCGGCGCGCCGCGCCGGCCACCAGGCGGCGAGGACGCCGACGAGGGCGGCGAGCAGGAGGAAGAGCGCGAGCCGCAGCCACGGGATGACGAGCACGTCGACGCCCGAGTTCGCCTGCGTGCGCTGGAACAACACCCCGAAGATCGTGCCGAGCACGACACCGATGACGGCGCCGACGAGCGAGATCGTCACCGCCTCGAGGCGCACCATGGAGCGCAACTGCGAGCGGGCGAGGCCGACGGCGCGCAGCAGGCCGATCTCGCGGGTGCGTTCGGTGACGGACAGCGCGAGCGTGTTGATGATGCCGAGCACCGCGATGACGATGGCGAGACCGAGCAGGCCGTAGATGAGCACGAGCATCGTGTCGATCGGGGCTCGCTGCTCGGCGGCGTAGCCGGCCTGATCCTTGACCGTGACGGTCGGCAGATCGGCGACGACCGAGTCGAGCCCCTTCTTGACGTTCGCCGCATCCGCGCCGGGTCGGCGCAGCACGTAGAGGGTGTTGTCCTTCGTCGAGCCGCCCACCGCCTCGAACGTCGGCATGCTGACGACGTAGTCCGCCGCGCGCGGGCTCGCGTCACGGTCGAAGATGCCGATGACGGTGAGGCGCTTGACGTTCGCTCTGCCGATCGTCAGGCGCGTCACGTCTCCGACCGTGATGCCGTACGCCTTCGCCTTCTCCGACGAGATGAGCACGGAGCGATCGTCGAGGGCGTCCTTGCCGGAGTCGAGTTCGACGGGTGCGACCTGACGGAACGTGGCGGCGTCGACGCCTTCGATCGTCGCGGGCGCATCGTTGAACGTGCCGTCACCGAGACGCAGGCGCGAGACGGTCTGTACGCCGTCGACGCTGCGCATCCGCGTCGCGATGGAGGCGGAGATCGGCTCGGAGAACTGCCCGCTGACGACGTAGTCGCCGCGGAAGTTCTTCGCGATGAGCGCATCGACGCTGCCCGAGGCGGACGCGCCGAACACCGTCATCATCGACACGAGCGCCATGCCGATCATGAGGGCCGACGCGGTCGCCGCGGTGCGGCGCGGGTTGCGCAGGCTGTTCTCGGCCGCGAGCTGTGCGACGATTCCCGAGCGCGGGCGCGCCACGGCGGCGATCGCACGCACGACGGGACGCGCGAGCACCGGCGTCGCCGAGATCGTGCCGAACAGCATGAGCACCATGCCTGCGACGAACACCCAGATCGAGGTGTCGGCCGCGAGCTTCCAGGCGGCCAGGGCTGCACCGACGACGAAGACGAGGGCGCCGACGACGGCGCGGCGGCGCACCGTCTGCTCGGGTTCGACCTGGTCGTCGCGCATCGCCGCGATCGGTGAGATGCGCGAGGCTCGCCGCGCCGGCAGCCAGGCGGCGAGCGCCGTCACGCCGAGCCCGACGAGCAGCGACACCGCCACTGTGCGCGGTTCGAGGACGAGCCCACCGGTGTCGATGTCGGCGCCCAGCGCTGAGAGCAGCGCCGAGATGCCCTTCGCAAGCAGCACGCCGACCCCGATGCCGACGAGTGAACCCACGAGGCCGACGACGAGCGCTTCGACGAGCACGCTGGCGAGGACCTGGCGTGACGACGCGCCGAGTGCCCGCAGGAGCGCGAGTTCGCGGCTGCGTTGCGCGACGAGGATGCCGAAGGTGTTGACGATGAGGAACGAGCCGACGAGCAGCGCGACGCCCGCGAACACGAGCAGGAACGTCGTGATGAACGACAGCGCCTTCTTGATGCCGCTCGCGGCCTCGTCGGAGGCCTGCTTGCCGGTGACCGCCTCGAAACCCTTCGGCACGAACGGTTTGATCTGCTCGACGACGGTGCTCTGCGACACCCCGGGGCGCGCCTGGACCCACAACGAGGTGTAGGCGTCCTTGCCGTCGAGGAACAACTGCTGCGCAGTCTTCGTGTCGACGACCGCGAGCGTCGAGCCCACCATCGAGCCGTTCGCGTAGCTCGCGTACCCGACGAGCCGGCCGGACCAGCGCGGCGTCTGGCCCGAAGTCAGGATGCTGACGGTGTCGCCCAGGTGGTAGCCGCCGCGTTCGGCTGTCTTCGCATCGAGCGCGATCTCCCTCGCCGACGTCGGTGCCCGCCCCTGCGTGATGTGCAGCCCGGGCACGCCGTCGGCGGCGCGTGCGTCGTGGTAGTTCACCCCGAACGCGGGCGCCCCCTGGCCGCCGATGACCTTGCCGTTCTTCGCGAGGACGGTGGCGCTCATCGACGAGACGACGCCGTCGACCTGCGCGACGCCCTTGGCCGAGCGCGCCTTGGCGAGGACGTCGGGGCCGATCGTGCGCGTGTCGCCGCCGCGCGAGTGCTGCGAGGCGTCCTGGGTGGCACGCACGGTGGCGTCGCCGACGGTGCCGTTCATGATGCCGCTGAACGCGCGGTTGAGGGAGTCGGTGAACATGAGCGAGCCGGCGACGAACGCGACGCCGAGCACGATCGCGAACGTGCTCATGAGCAGGCGCAGCTTGCGCGCCCAGACGGCCTTGAGCGAGGTGGTGAGCACGTCAGCGCCTCGCGGCGGCGTCGAACGCCTTCATGCGATCGAGGACGCGCTCGGACGTCGGCTCACGCATCTCGTCGACGACGCGTCCGTCCGCGAGGAAGACGACGCGGTCGGTGAAGCCCGCGGCGACGGGGTCGTGCGTCACCATGACGATGGTCTGGCCGAGTCGGTCGACGCTGCGGCGCAGGAACGACAGCACCTCTTCGCCCGAGCGGGAGTCGAGGTTGCCGGTCGGTTCGTCCGCGAAGATGATGTCGGGCTGCGTGACGAGCGCCCGCGCGCACGCGACGCGCTGCTGCTGGCCGCCGGACAGCTGGCTCGGACGGTGCCCGAGCCGTTCGCGCAGGCCGACGGCGTCGATGACGTCGTCGAACAGCTCTTGATCGACCTTTCTGCCCGCGATCGAGGCGGGCAGCATGATGTTCTCGCGCGCCGTCAGCGTCGGCACGAGGTTGAACGATTGGAAGATGAAGCCGATGTGGTCGCGCCGCAGGCGCGTGAGGCGCTTGTCGTCGAGGGAGCTGACCTCGATGTCACCGATGAAAACCCGCCCCGACGACGGCGTCTCCAGCGCCGCGAGGCAGTGCATGAGCGTCGACTTGCCCGAGCCGCTCGGGCCCATGACGGCGGTGAACTCCCCTTCGAACAGCTCGAGGCTCACCCCGTCGAGGGCGAGCACCCGTGCGTCACCCTCGCCGTAGGCCATCGTCAGGCCGTCGGCCTCGGCTGCCACCACACGCTTCGTCATGATGCCAAGGTAGCTGTCCACTCCGACAACCGTCCCCCGGGCCGCGAGACAGGCTCGTTCATCCACAGCTGTGACGGCTGCGTGGCTCTGTGGACGGCCCGAAGCACGGGTGGGCGCCGTCGGCCTACCGTCGGAGGCAAGCGCCACGGGAGCAGCCCGCGCGCCCCACGAAAGGCACATCATGGCATCGCAGTACACCGTCGACTCCGACGCGATCTCCGCTCACGGCACCGACACCGCGACGCTCGTCACCGACCTCGAGACGTCGCTGACGAACCTCAACACGAAGCTGACGACGCTGCAGACGCAGTGGAAGGGTTCGGCGCAGACGAACTTCACCTCGCTCATGACGACGTGGAACACCGACATGAACAAGCTGAAGTCGACGCTCGACACGATCAGCTCGACGCTGCACCTCACGAGCAGCGAGTACTCGACGGCGGAGGACAACAACGTGCGCCGTTGGGTCACCGCCTGAGCGCGGCACCTCCCGGCCGTCGGGCCCGACGACGTGTCGGGCCCGACGGTTCGTCACAGCGCCGCGGCAAGCTCCGTGGCCTGCTTGATGGCGCGCTTCGCGTCGAGCTCTGCGGCGACGTCGGCGCCGCCGATGACGGTGACCTTCGCCGGGTCGAGACCGAACGTATCGGCCACCGACTCCTGACCTGCGCAGATGACGACGGTGTCGACGTCGAGCACGCGCTTGGTCGGCTCCTGGCCCTCGAACTTCGCCTTCGCCTCGGCGGGGACGCTCGCGTACTTCGCGTCGAGGGCCTTGAGCTGCGGCACCATCGTCAGGGGCAGGCCCGTCTTCTTCGACGCCTTCGTCAGCGGCCCGACGGCGCGCGGCGGTGCGGGCGTGATCGTCAGGTGCAGGCCGGCGTCGTCGACCTTGTCGTAGGTGGCGCCGCCGATGAACTCGACCTTCGAGTCCTTGAGCGTCTGACGGTGCACCCAGCCGCTCGTCTTGCCCAGGCCCTTGCCGAGCGCGGTGTGCTTGCGCTGCACGAGGTAGACCTGGCGGCGCGGCCTCTCCGTGACCTTCTCGACGATGTTGCCGGGCACGTTCTCCGACTCGGTGACGCCCCAGCGCTCCATCCAGTGCTTGAGGTTCTCGTGCGGCTCGTGCAGCAGGTACTCGCTGACGTCGAAGCCGATGCCACCGGCACCGACGACGGCGACGCGCTCACCGGCGACCTTCTCACCGCGCAACAACTCGTCGTACATGACGACCTTCGCGTGGTCAATGCCCTCGATGGCGGGGCGACGCGGCGTCACGCCCGTGGCGAGGACGACGTGGTCGTAACCGTCGAGCGTTTCGGCGTCGGCGCGTGTCGAGAGGCGGACGTCCACCTTCAACTCGTCCAGCCGCGTCATGAAGTAGCGCAGCGTCTCGGCGAACTCCTCCTTGCCGGGGATGTTCATCGCGAGACGGAACTGACCGCCGAGGTGGTCGCGTGCCTCGAAGAGGGTGACGTCGTGGCCGCGCTCGGCGAGGTTCGTCGCGGCGGCAAGCCCGGCGGGGCCCGCGCCGACGACGGCGACGCGCTTGGCGCGCGGCTTCGGCACGGGCAGCAGGACGAGCTCGCCCTCGCGTCCGGCCTGCGGGTTGACGAGGCAGCTCACCTTCTTGCCGCTGAACGTGTGGTCGAGGCACGCCTGGTTGCACGCGATGCACGTGTTGATCAGGTCGGCGCGGCCCGCCTGCGCCTTCTTGACGAAGTCGGGGTCCGCGAGCAGCGGACGCGCCATCGAGACCATGTCCGCGAGACCGTCCGCGATGATCTGCTCGCCCACCTCGGGGGTGTTGATGCGGTTGCTCGCGATGACGGGGATGTCGACCTCGGCGCGCAGCTTGCCCGTCGCCCACGCGAACGCGGCGCGCGGCACCGACGTCACGATCGTCGGGATGCGCGCCTCGTGCCAGCCGATGCCGGAGTTGAACATCGACACGTCACCCTGCAGGTGCTGCGCGAGCGTCGCGATCTCCTCGAACGTCTGGGAGTTGTCGACGAGGTCGGCCACGGAGATGCGGTACAGGACGAGGAAGTCGTCGCCGGCGGCATCGCGGACGGCGCGCGCGATCTCGCGCGGCAGCGTCATGCGCTTCTCGGCGGAGCCACCGAAACGGTCGGTCCGGTCGTTCGTGCGGGCGGCGAGGAACTGGTTGATGAGGTAGCCCTCGGAGCCCATGATCTCGACGCCGTCGTAGCCGGCCTCCTTCGCGAGGCGCGCCGAGTTCGCGTAGTCGCGGATCGTCTTCTCGACGTCCTTCGTGCTCATCGCGCGCGTGCCGAACGGCGTGATCGGCGACTTCTTGTTCGACGCGCTCTTGCTCCAGGGCGTGTAGCCGTAGCGGCCCGCGTGCAGGATTTGCATGACGATGCGCCCGTCGTGCTCGTGGACGGCGTCGGTGACGAGCTTGTGCCGCCCGAGCTGCCGCTTCGCCGTCAGCATCGAACCCATCGGGCCGAGCTGGCCGGTGATGTTAGGCGCGAAACCACCCGTCACCATGAGCGCGACGCCGCCCTCCGCACGTGCCGCGAAGTAGCGCGCGAGCTGCGGGAAGTCCTTAGCCTTGTCCTCGAAGCCGGTGTGCATCGAGCCCATCATGACGCGGTTCTTCAGCGTGATGCCGCCGACGTCGAGGGGGCTGAGCAGGTGCTCGTAACTCATCGTGTTCTCCCGGGTGCTGGGGTGCGTTCGTTGTCGTGCGGTCTGTCTTTCACGCCATGCGGTCTGTCGTCCACGGCGACGCTCGCCGCGAGGTTCCCGTCGACGTCCACGTTCAGGTTTCCGTCCTCATCACCGTCCTCACCCCTGCGTGCAGGGGCACCCGGATGCACTTGCACGCAGGGGGTGGGCAGCGTCTCGCCGCTCAGCAGCGCCACCATCTCGTCGCACCACTCGAGCATGGCGCGTTCGGTGCGGATTCCCCCGCGCAGGACGGCGTAGGTCGGACGCTCCTCGTCGCTGAGGGATGACGGATCGGGGTAGTGCCTCGCGCAGTTGGCCTCGAAGTAGGCGAGCTGGGCGGCGTGCTCGTCGCGATGACGGCGGATGTCGGCGACGACGGCGTCCGCGTCGCCGAAGCGCATGCCGCGCACCTTGACGGCGAACTCGGAGCGCAGCGTCTCGCTCGGGGTGGGTGTGCGCGTCCATGCGAGTAGTTCCGCACGACCGGCCGGGGCGATCGTGTGGACGCGACGGTCGGGGCGACCCTCGCCCGCCTCGGTGCGGACCTCGACGAGGCCTGCGTCCGCCATCTTGGCGAGGACGCGGTAGATCTGCTGGTGCGTCGCGCTCCAGAAGAACCCGAGCGAACGGTCGAAGCGCCGCGTCAGGTCATACCCGCTCGCCTCGCGCTCGGCGAGGGACACGAGCAACGCATGCTGCAACGACATGCACCTAGTTTCATATGCGCAGATGCGCATGTCAACCGCCTCGATGTTGCCCGCGATTCGAGGCGCGGCACGCCCGAAACCCGGGCAACATCGCGAGAGGGAGTGCCGCCTGGACGACAAAAGGCTGACGCCCGCCCGAGCATTCACTCAGGCGGGCGTCAGCCCGTGGAGGCGCGCTTTCTCAGAAGCCCATACCGCCCATGCCACCGTCCATGCCCGCCGCAGCGTCAGCGCCGGCGTTCTTCTCCGGCTTGTCAGCGATGACGGCCTCGGTCGTGAGGAACAGCGCCGCGATGGACGCAGCGTTCTCCAGCGCCGAACGCGTCACCTTCGCCGGGTCGATGATGCCCGAGGCGATCATGTCGACGTACTCACCGCTCGCAGCGTTCAGACCCTGACCGGCGGGAAGCGAGCGCACCTTCTCGACGATGACGCCCGGCTCGAGGCCCGCGTTCGTCGAGATCTGCTTGAGCGGAGCCTCGGCAGCGACGCGAACGATGTTCGCACCCGTCGCCTCGTCGCCCTCGAGAGCGGAGAAGGCCGACTCGGCGTCCTTCGTCGCCTGGATGAGCGCGACGCCACCACCGGCAACGATGCCCTCCTCGACGGCTGCCTTCGCGTTGCGCACAGCGTCCTCGATGCGGTGCTTGCGCTCCTTGAGCTCGACCTCCGTCGCGGCACCCGCCTTGATGACGGCGACGCCGCCGGCGAGCTTCGCGAGGCGCTCCTGCAGCTTCTCGCGGTCGTAGTCGGAGTCGGAGTTCTCGATCTCGGCGCGGATCTGCGCCACGCGGCCCTTGATCTGCTCGTCGTCGCCAGCACCTTCGACGATCGTCGTCTCATCCTTCGTCACGACGATCTTGCGGGCGCGGCCGAGCATGTCGAGCTCGGTCGACTCGAGCTTGAGGCCGACCTCCTCGGAGACGACCTGGCCGCCCGTGAGGATAGCGATGTCACCGAGCATCGCCTTGCGGCGGTCGCCGAAGCCGGGAGCCTTGACGGCGACGGCCTTGAACGTGCCGCGGATCTTGTTGACGACGAGCGTCGACAGGGCCTCGCCCTCGACGTCCTCGGCGATGATCGCGAGGGGCTTGCCGGACTGCATGACCTTCTCCAGGACGGGCAGCAGGTCCTTGATGTTCGAGATCTTCGAGTTGACGATGAGGATGTACGGGTCGTCGAGGACGGCCTCCATGCGCTCGGTGTCGGTGACGAAGTAGCCCGAGATGTAGCCCTTGTCGAAGCGCATGCCCTCGGTCAGCTCGAGGTCGAGGCCGAACGTGTTCGACTCCTCGACCGTGATGACGCCTTCCTTGCCGACCTTGTCCATTGCCTCGGCGATGAGCTCACCGATCTGCGGGTCAGCGGCGGAGATGGACGCGGTCGCAGCGATCTGCTCCTTCGTCTCGATCTCCTGGGCGTGCTCGAGCAGCTGCTTGCTGACGGCGTCGACGGCCGTCTGGATGCCGCGCTTCAGCGCCATCGGGTTCGCGCCGGCCGCGACGTTGCGCAGACCCTCGCGCACCATCGCCTGGGCGAGGACGGTGGCCGTCGTCGTGCCGTCACCGGCGACGTCGTCGGTCTTCTTCGCAACTTCCTTGACGAGCTCGGCGCCGATCTTCTCGTACGGGTCCTCCAGCTCGATCTCCTTGGCGATCGAGACACCGTCGTTGGTGATCGTGGGGGCGCCCCACTTCTTCTCCAGCACGACGTTGCGGCCCTTGGGGCCGAGGGTCACCTTCACGGCGTCGGCGAGCGTGTTCATGCCGCGCTCGAGGCCGCGACGGGCCTCCTCGTCGAAAGCAATGGTCTTGGCCATGGCTGTGGTTCCTCCACGTGACGTTCGGATCGACCACATCAGCGCCCGCGACGGACGGGCCCGATCACGCGCCGGTCATGTCGGCGCGCCCCGAACCCTCACTGCTGCAGTCAGGCTTTTGTCACTCTCACGATCAGAGTGCTAACCCCATGATTAGCACTCGCCCCCACCGAGTGCAAACCCTCCGCGCACGCACCCGCGTGTTGTTCGCTCATAGCGGCACCCCGACGTCTGTCGTGCGGCTGCCAAGATGGGCTGCGGCGCCACGAGAGCGGCGACATGCGGGGACGTGGCGGCGCGCTGAGCCGCGGTTCAGACGGTGCGTCGACGCCCCGCGCGGCGTCGCTGGATCCGCTTGACGAGCAACGGATCCGCGGCGAGCGCCGCCTCGGTGTCGGCGAGCTTGTTGAGCTGCTGGTAGTACTGCGTGCTCGTCAGCCCGAAGCGCTCCTTGATCGCCGCTTCCTTGGCGCCGGGCAGCTTCCACCACTCGCGTTCGAAGGCGAGCATCGCACGGTCGCGCTCGCTCAGCCCGGGCGCGTCGGCGTCACCGGGCACGTGGGCACCCGCGGGGGTCTCGATCATGGCCATCCGCTCAGGATACGAGGCCGCCCGGCCCGTTCCAACCGCGCTCGGGGCGGGTTGTCAGACCCGCGCGATAGGTTGGACACATGCCTCGTCCGTACGACGAACTCGTCCACCCGAGCTGGGTCGAACCCCTCGCGCCCGCCGCCGAGCACATCGCCGCCGCGGGGGCGTTCCTGCGTGACGAGGTGGCCGCGGGGCGCGGCTACCTGCCTGCGGGCGACGCCGTGCTGCGCGCGTTCACGCAGCCGTTCGACGAGGTGCGCGTCCTCGTCGTCGGCCAGGATCCGTACCCGACGCCCGGGCACCCGATCGGCCTGAGCTTCGCCGTCGCACCCGACGTGCGGCCCATCCCCCGCAGCCTCGCGAACATCTACACCGAACTGCACGACGACCTCGATATCACCCCACCCGAGCACGGTGACCTGTCGGCGTGGACCGATCAGGGGGTGCTGCTGCTCAACCGCGTCCTGACGGTGCAGCCCGGCAAGCCGGCGAGCCATCGCGGCAAGGGCTGGGAGCACGTCACCGCGACGGCGATCAACGCGCTCGTCGAGCGCGAGCAGCCCCTCGTCGCCATCCTGTGGGGGCGCGACGCGCGCTCACTCGCGCCGCACCTCGGCGACACGCCGACCGTCGAGTCGGCCCACCCCTCACCGTTGTCGGCCCGCGGCGGCTTCTTCGGCAGCAAGCCGTTCAGCCGCACCAACGCCCTGCTCGAAGAACTCGGCACGCACACGATCGATTGGCGCATCCCGTGACAGACACGACCCCCGACACCCGTACCGCCGAAGAGGCGCCCGCGGCCCGCAGCGGCCACGAGCGGACGTGGCGGCGCTACGTCGCCATCGGTGACTCCTTCACCGAGGGCATGAGCGACCCCGACCCGCGTCAGGACGACGCCTACCTCGGCTGGGCCGACCGGCTCGCCGTCGACCTCGCTCAGGTCGCCGACGGCGCGGGGCACGCATTTGAGTACGCGAACCTCGCGATCCGGGGCAAGCTGCTCGCCGACGTCGTCGGCCCGCAGCTCGACGCCGCGCTCGCGATGCAGCCCGACCTCGTCAGCATGGTCGGCGGCGGCAACAACATCATGCGCCCGAACGTCGACCTCGACGACGTTGCCGATCAGCTCGAGGCCGCCGTCGTCCGCCTCAAGGACGCCGGAGCCGACGTCATGCTCGCGACGATGGTCAACCCCACGGGTTCGAAGATCATGACCCGCTTGCGACCGCGCATCAGCTGGCACATCGCGAACCTGTGGGGCATCGCGCAGCGACACGACTGCTACGTGCTCGACGTGTGGGGCATGCGTGCACTGCGGGACATGCGCATGTGGGGTGCCGACCGCCTGCACCTGTCCCCCGAGGGCCACCGCCGTGTCGCGCAGCAGGCGGCGTGGACGCTGGGCCTGCCGACCGAGGGCGACTGGCTCGACCTGCTCCCGCCGCTCGAACCGAAGCCAGCCCGTCAGCGCCTGGCGGAGAACGCCGAGTGGTCGAAGGAATACTTCGGCCCGTGGATCGAACGCCGCCTGCGCGGCACGAGCTCGGGTGACGGGCGTGAGGCGAAACGCCCCCACCCGATGCCGATCGACCCGAGCGTCGCCGCCGAGCTGTTCCGACGGGCCTGACCACCCCGGCGTCCTCGCCCCGAGAACCGATCCGATCAGCCGACCGAGAGACAGAAGGCCACGAGGATGAATCGTTCCCTCACGACGGCGACCGCCGCCACCGCATCCGCCGCCGTGCTGGGTCTGTCCGGCTGCGGCGGGTCGAGCAGCACGAACTCGTCGGGCTCGAACGCCGCCGGCAGCTCCTCGGCCACGGCGAGCTCGAGCAAGACCATCACCGTCCTCGCCGCGGCCTCGCTCACCGAGAGCTTCACCAAGCTCGCCGAGGACTTCGAGAAGAACCACCCCGGCGTCGAGATCAAGATGAGCTTCGCAGGCAGCCAGGACATCGTGCGCCAACTCAAGGGTGGTGCACCGGCCGACGTCGTCGCCATGGCCGACACGACGACGCCCAAGACGATGCCGGCCGACATCACGCAGGGCAAGACCTGGACCGACTTCGCGACGAACGAACTCGAGATCGCGACGCCCAAGGGCAACCCGGGCCACGTCACCGACCTCGCGAGCCTCGCGAAGGTCAGCACCGTGCTGTGCGCCAAGACCGTGCCGTGCGGGCGCGCCGCCGACAAGGCGCTGGCGAAGGCGAACGTCCACGCGCACGTCGTCAGTTACGAGCAGAACGTCAAGTCGACGCTCGCGAAGGTCTCCTCCGGTGACGCGGACGCCGCGGTCGTGTACCGCACGGACGTCAAGGCCGCCGGTGACAAGGTGACGGGCGTCGATATCGCGTCCGGCTCGAACGTCAAGACGACGCTGCCGATCGCGACGTGGAGCAACAACGAGTACGCCAAGCAGTTCGTGCAGCTCATCACCGGCGCCGAGGGCCGCAAGGTGCTGAGCGACGCCGGGTTCGGCTCGCCGAGCTGACGTGAGCGCCCCCAGCGCCAGCAGAACGAGCCCCACCCGCCGCGCCCCCGATGCCGGCGGTGTGGTGCTCGGGGTGTTCGCAGCGGTCGCGGTCGCGTTCGTCGTCGTCCCGCTCGTCGCGCTGCTGCTGGAGGTGCGCTGGTCGCACTTCGCCGCCGACCTGCAGACCGCCGGCACACGCGACGCCCTCCTGTTGTCGCTTCGCACCACGACGACGACGGCAGCCCTGTCCGCGCTGTTCGGCACCCCTCTCGCCTGGTGGCTCTCGCGCCTGCGGGGGCGTGCCGCCGCGTGGCTGCGGGCGTTCGTCACGGTCCCCCTCGTGCTGCCGCCCGTCGTCGCCGGTGTCGCCCTGCTCGACGCGTGGGGGCGCGGCGGCCTCATCGGCACGGTGCTGCAGGACACCTTCGGCACGTCGCTGCCCTACTCGTGGGTGCGCGTCGTGCTCGCCGAGACGTTCGTCGCGATGCCGTTCTTCGTCGTCGCCGCCGAAGGCGCGTTCCGCGGCATCGACGCGCGGTGGGCGCGCACCGCCACCGCGCTCGGCGCGAGCCGCTGGTACACGCTGCGCCGCGTCCTCATCCCGATGGCGGCGCCGGGCCTGCTCGCGGGGTTGACGCTCTCCTGGGCACGCGCTCTCGGTGAGTTCGGGGCGACGATGACCTTCGCCGGCAGCTTCCCCGGCACGACCCAGACGGGCCCCCTCGCGGTGTATCAGGCGCTCGACATCAGTCAGGACGCCGCCACCGCCCTCGCGGCCCTCATGCTCGGCATCTGCCTCGTCGTGCTCGCCCTGCTGCGCGGACGCTGGAGCGGTGCGCGATGAACCCGCCTTTCTCGCCCGAACCGCCTGAGACGCCCGAACCGGAGGGGCTGAGCTTCGCCGGCACGATGCGGCGCGGCTCGTTCGAGCTCGAGGCCGCGTTCACGTGCGCCCCCGGCGAGGTGCTCGGGGTGCTCGGCCCCAACGGCAGCGGCAAGTCGACGCTCGTGGCCGGCATCAGCGGCCTCGAACATCTCACGAGCGGTGAGCTGCGCGTCGGGGAAGCCTGTTGGGACGACGGGCGCGGTCACGCCGTGCCCCCCGGCCACCGTCAGGTGGGTCTCATGACCGCGGCGGGAGACATCTTCGGCCATCTCGACGCCCTCGAGAACGTCGCGTTCGGGCTGCGGGCGCGGGGCGTATCGCGCTCCGCCGCGCGCCGTCGTGCCCGGCAGGAGCTCGAGCAGGTGGGCATCGCCGACCTCGCGAGCCGCCGTCCGCACGAGTTGTCGTCAGGCCAGGCACAACGCGTCGCTCTGGCCCGCGCACTGGCCCTCGACCCTCGGGTGCTGCTGCTCGACGAGCCGCTCTCGGCCATTGACCAGAGCGGCCGCGACGAGTTGCGCGCGCTGCTCGGCGAGCGCCTCGCGCGCACCGACGCCGTCACCCTGCTCGTCACTCACGACCCGCTGGAAGCACTGACGCTCGCCGACCGGCTGCTGTTCCTCGAAGCCGGGCGCGTGACGCAGCTCGCCCCGCCGCAGGAGGTCGTGCGCTATCCGCGCACGGCGTTCGCCGCCCGCGTCGTCGGCCTCAACCTGTGGCGAGGGGCGAGCGACGGTCGCGCCATCACGACACCGGGTGGCGCCCGCATCATGGCCGCGGACGTGCCGCCGTCGGGCGAGCGGGCGTTCGCGGCCTTCGCGCCGACCGCGGTCTCGCTGTGGCGCGAGGTGCCCGCCGGATCGCCTCGCAACACTTGGCCGCTCGTCGTGCAGCAGATCGAGCACACCGGGACGTCGGCCCGCGTGCACCTGCGGGGTGACGCAGGCGTCGCGGCCGATCTCGTGGCCGACGTGACGCTCGAGGCCGTCACCGAACTCGGCCTGCACCGCGGCTCGCACGTCGCAGCGAGCGTCAAGGCCACCGACGTCACGCTGTACCGCTGACCCCTCAGCGCGCGAGCTCCTCCTGCCCTCCTGCACCATCGCGACGGCCTCGCCCGACCCTCTTGCGCCCAGATGCACCCGGGCGCTCTTGCACGCAGGTGCATCTGGGCGCACGGAGGCGGGGCCGCCGCGTCGTCGGAGCGACACGACGAACCAGGCGCCGCGGGAACGAGGGTGACCCACCCCACATTTCATTCGCACCGCTCGTTAGAGTGCGTCACATGAAGATCACGCAGCACACCGTCGCTCTCATCTCCGGTGCCGGCTCGGGCCTCGGCGAGGCCACCGCCCGCCGCCTGCACGCCGACGGCGCGGCCGTCGTCATCGCCGACCTACCGAGTTCGAACGGCCAGGCCGTCGCCGACGACCTGGGCGAGCGCGCCCTGTTCGTCCCCACCGACGTGCGCGACGAGGAGCAGGTGCGCCAGGGCGTCAACGCCGCCGCCGAACTCGGTGAGCTGCGCATCGCCGTCGCCTGCGCCGGGGTCGGCACCCCGGGGCGCGTGCTCGGCAAGAACGGCGTCCACGCGCTCGAGAAGTACCGCACCGTCATCGACATCAACCTCGTCGGCACCTTCAACCTGCTGCGTCTGGCCGCCGAGGCGATGGTCGCGAACGAGCCCTCCCCCACCGACGACGGCGCACCGGACGCGCACGGTGACCGCGGCGTCATCGTCATGACGGCCAGCGCCGCCGCCTACGACGGCCAGATCGGTCAGGCGGCCTACGCCTCGAGCAAGGGCGGCATCGTCGGGCTGACGCTCCCCGCCGCGCGCGACCTCGCCGACAGCCACATCCGCGTCATGACGATCGCGCCCGGCACGATGGAGACGCCGATGCTCGCGGGGCTGCCGGAAGCGGCGCGCGAATCGCTCGGCAAGGTCGTGCCGCACCCCTCGCGCCTCGGCCGCCCGAGCGAGTACGCGGCACTCGTCGAGCACATCGTCGCGAACCCGCTGCTCAACGGTGAGGTCATTCGTCTCGACGGTGCGCTGCGTATGCCGCCGAAGTGAACCCCGGGTCCTCGTCCCAGATCTTCACCTCGGCCCCGCGCAGCAGGTTGACGTACAGAAGACCGAAACAGAAGAGTGCGATGCCACCGACGACGTCGAGGACGAAGTGGTTGCCCGTCGCCATAACGTCCCAGTACGTGACGAGCGGGTAGAGCCAGGCGGCGCGGGCCCACACGGGCCGGCGCCGCTTCCACGTGTCGTACACGACGTAGGCGACCCAGGTGGACCAGGCGCAGTGCAGGCTCGGCATCGCGGCGTACAGGTTGGCCGATTGCGACGGGTCACGCGCGAGGCGACCGCCCATGATGTTGTAGACGGCGTTGACGTCGATCATGCCGTCGACGGCAAACCGGGGCGGGGCCATCGGCAGCAACCAGAACACGAGCAGGCTGGGCAGCGTCATCGCGATGAGCAACCGTCTGAGGCGCCGGAACCCGTCCGGGTTCATCCACCAGGCCCACGCGAGCGCGATGGGCACCGTCGCGAGCACCATGCCGTAGTAGTACCCGGCGCCCTGCGCGAGGACGGGCACCTCGGCGAGCGATGAGTTGAGCCATCGTTCGATGTCGATGCGCAGCCACTGCTCCAGGTCGAACAGGCGGTGCGCATGCCGGACCGACTCGTCGTGCTCTCCGCGGATGTGCTCCTGCGCGAACGTGAAGTACTGGAAGAACATCCAGAACAGGAACAACTCGATGAGTAGCGCTGGGCGGCCACCGAGCGGGCGCACGAGCGCCCTCACGAAGCGGGGCGGCGGCTCGGTGGTGCTCAGCGAGAAGTCGTCACGCGACGGCGTCAGGTCGCGCATCGAACGCTCGGCAGGCGTGAGGGAGTCGGGCATGCCACTCCTCACCTCGTCGCGGCCGTCGAACAAAACACGTCAGTGTATCCCCGCGCACTCGGGCAGGCCGAGCCTCGGGGGCGGGCCCGCTCAGTGGCGGTCGATCAGGACGTACGACGCCGCCGCCGACAGTGCCGCCACCCCGACGACGGACGGCCACGCGCCGATCTTCTTCGCGAGCGGGTGCGAGGCGCCGAACCCGCCGACGTACACGGCGGTCAGCGCCGCCGTCTGGGCCGCGCCGCCCTTGGCGAGCCACGTGCGGCCCGCGTACCCGCCGGCGAGCGCGAGCACGACACCCCCGAGCGGACGGATACCCGTCTCACGGGCGGTGAGGTAACCGCCGAGGAGACCGAGGGCGGCGACGGGTGCGGTTTCGACGTCTGCTGCAGGCTTGAGATTCATGCCCTCATCGTAGGTCGTCGCCCGACGGGACGGGCATCGCGACCCGCCTCGTATAAGATCACAGGGCTGCCGATACCGGCAGTGTGCTGGAGTGGCGCAATCGGTAGCGCACCTGTCTTGTAAACAGGTGGTTGTGGGTTCGAGTCCCATCTCCAGCTCTCACCGCCCGCCTGCCCGGCCAGGGCACACGACGAGGGCCCCACCGCTTCGAAGCGGTGGGGCCCTCGTCGTCGATCAGGCGATCAGACGCGCGATCAGTGGTTGTTCAGGTGCGCCTGCAGAGCGCGGACGGTGCGGGCGTTGAGGTACGTCGCGCCGTCCTGGGAGATGCCGAGCTTCGACTGCAGCGCGGCGACCGTGCGGGGGCCGATGATGCCGTCGGGCGTCGTGCCGACCGTGCGCTGGAGGGCCATCTTCGTCTGCGGGCCGACGATGCCGTCACGGTACGTGCCGACCCAGGCCTGCAGCGAGCGAGCGGTCTGGCGACCGAGGATGCCGTCGACGGCGAGCTTGCCGGACGTCGCGGCGGGAGCCTTGACGGCAGAACGAGCGGTGGAACGCGACACCTGCGTGTTCGCGGCCGCAGCGGCAGGAGCCGCAGCGGTGCTGCCACCGTTGGCGCGGGTCAGGCCACCGCGCACGGAGCACACGGGCCAGGCGCCGGGGCCCTGGACGGCGAGGGTCTTCTGGGCGATCGCGATCTGCTGCTCGCGCGTGGCGAGGTCGGCGCGAGCGGCGTACTGCGTGCCACCGAAGCCGGCCCACGTCTGCTGCGTGAACTGCAGGCCGCCGTAGAAGCCGTTGCCCGTGTTGATGTGCCAGTTGCCGCCCGCTTCACAGGCGGCGACGCGGTCCCAGACCGAACCGGCCGGTGCGGCCGAGGCGGTGGTGGCGCTCGTGACGCCGGCGCCGACGGTGGCGGCACCGACGAGGGCGACGCCCGCAGCCTTGCGACCCATGGTCGAGTCGGAGGGAGCGGAGTGCTTCGGGGTGTAACCCATGGAGGTGTTTCCTTTCCTGACGACGCCGGTGAGGTGAGCTGTCGGGTTCGAGCGGTCAGGTGCTCGGCCGGTTCGGGACCGGCTTCACCCCAAGGCACTCAACGAGTGCCACGAGTGGGTCCCCCACCCTCGTCTGCGGTTCGCACGGTGCGAATGAAGCGGCGCCCGACGAGGTTTGGCGTTGGCGCTGCCCGCGAATTCTTGGTGTGTTGAGTTGTGAGCCGCTTGGGCGACACTCACGACATCGCCACAGCGAGGGGAACGTTACGCGACCTACGTCACAAAATGTGAATCACCGCGGCCCCCGCCGTCGCCGCGCGCGAGAACCCCCCGCCCGTCAGCGGCGACGAGCCCTGCGGCGCTGCACGATCGGGCGGTCGAAAGGCGCCGACAGCACGTCCCCGAGAAGCGCCCCCGTGCTCAGCGCGAGGGCGATCCCGACGGCGCCGAGCATCGTCGTCACCCCGACCCCGGACTGCGCCACGCGCGTCGCTCCGAGCAGTGAACCCGACACGGACTCGTACATGCCGCGGAAGATGCGCAGGCCGGGCAGCATCGGCGAGACCGCGGGCATGACGAGCACGAGCGCGGGGGCGCCCAGGCGCAGCGCGAGCAGTCGCGCGCAGAACCCTACGGCCGTCGCGGCCACCGCGGTCGCCGTCGTCGCGCCGAGGCCGATGGAGCTGACGAGGAACGTCACGCCGCCCACGCCCAGGGCGCCCATGACGGCCGTCGGCACGAGCATCCGGACACGCGAACGCATCGTCACGGCCGAGCAGACCGCGCCGAGCGCACCGCAGGCAACCTGGAGCAGAAAGGTCGTCGACGGCGAGTCGTAACGCAGCACCCCGGGCGACTGGAGCCCGAGGTCGAGGGCGTTGTCGAGACTCAGCGTCAAGGACAACCCCGCACCGACGCCGACCGTGATGCCCGCGCAGGCGAGGATCACCGTCAACACGCGCCCGGAGGCGGTGACGGGATAGCCGGTGACGGCGTCCTCGACCGCGGACGCCATCTGACGACCGGGCAGCAGCGCGACGATGCCGCCCGAGATCGCGTACGCGAAGTCGGCCATCGTCATCGAGCCGGGCAGGTGGGTGGCGACGAACTCGCCGACGAGATGACTCTGGTGCGACATGTACGCGAGCCACGCGAGCATCGTCGAGGCGAGTCCGCCGGCGGCCGCCGAGTAGAAGCTCGGCACCCCCAGGTTGCTCAGCACGCGCCCGATGCGGTCGACGATGATCGCCGACACGAACGCGACGGCGACGGCCATCCAGCTACCACCGAGGATCGTCGCGACCGACGCGGCGAGACCACCGAACGCGACCGAGACGAGCCATCGCGGGTACAGCCGCGGCATCCGCTGGATGCGCCGCAACTGCTTCGTCGCCTCGTCGAGATCCATGCCGCCCGCGACGAGGCGCTCGACGAACTGGTGCACGGCCGTCAGCCGGGAGAAGTCACGCGTCGACGAACGGGCGACGCGCAGCATCGTCAGCGGCGGATGGCCCGGATGCGGTGACGGCGTCTGCAGCAGCAGCGCCTGGTTCGTGATGTCGACCTCGAGGCGGCGCAGCCCCGCCGATGCGGCGACGGCGACGACGCTCGACTCGACGTCACGCGTGCTCGCCCCGCAGCGCAGCAACAACTCCCCTACGCGCACGGCGATGTCGAGCGCCTTGTACTGGGCCGAGTCGTCGCTGACTCCCGCGAGGACGTTCGGGTCGCGGTAGGGAGTGTTCTTCAGCGCATCGGCGATGGGCAGCGGCTCGGTGACCGGTTCGCTGCGCAGGAACCGCATCCGCGGCGCCAGGACCGGCTGCGTGTTCTCCGAGATCGGGTTGGGCCCCGTCGTGCCGTGCTCTCGTCCGTACTGACCCATTCCCTGATCCTAGGACGCCGAACGTGACGATCCCTCGGCGCGCGCTGTGGACGCGCTGTGGTGCATCGACTCAGCGCTGCACGCTCGGCGCGTACCGCGCCAGCGGGTCGTCGATGCCGCCCGTCAACGGGAACCATGAGATGTCGCCCTGCTGCAGGAACGAGCCGACCAGCATGAACAGGCCGAGGCCGACGGCGATGCCCGCGACGATGCGCGTCGCGTTCTGCGGCACGAGGCCGCGCACGAGCGAGCGCGAACCGCGTCGGTAGCCGACCGAACCGGCGCCCCGCCACAGCGCCAGTTGCGCGGCGCCCGCGCCGAGCACGAGCGGCAGCGCCCACCACACGCGCGGCACGCCGCCACGCACGGCCACCCAGCCGATACCGACGAGCGCCGCGACGCAGGCGAAGACGACGGTCGGCAGGATGAGGGCGAACAACGTCGACAGCGTCGCGCGCAACGCGTGCCACGGCGCACTCGCGACGGCGACGGCGCCGTCGCTGCGTCGTCGTCCGGCCTCGTAGCGTCGCAGGACGGTCTGGGTGATCGTGGAGTCGCTGAAGCGCGCGGCGAGGTTCCACACGACGAGCAGCACGAGCCCGACGACGGGCACGAGCGCCGTCACGCCCAACCACAGGACGAAGATCGCCTGCAGCGTTCCCGATCGATGCGGCAGGTTGATGCGCGGGTCGTGCTCGCCCGGGCGCGACTGCGGTTTCGGCGCGAACGGAACGGGCGCGGAGCCGTATGGGCTCGGGTTGGCATACCCCTGGGCGCCCTGACGCACCGGGGCCCCCTGCTGAGCGCGTTCGGCGTCCGTTGGCCCCGCACTCAGCGGCGGCGGCGACGTCACCGGCGCGACGCGCGTGGCGTCCGGGCGGCCGAGCACAGCCGTCGCGTCGGGGCGGGGTTGCTGCGATTCGGGGCGAGTCACGCGCGGCTCTGCCGCGCGTCGCACCGGGACGTACGTCGTCGGTTCGCCGCGCGCGTACCGCTCCATCTGTTCGATGACCTGCCGGGCCGACGGTCGCTCCTGCGGCACCGGGCTGAGCGCGGCGGCGAGCAGTGGCCGCAGCCGCGCGTCGACGCCGCCGAGGTTGGCCTGACCACGCGTCACGCGGTCGAGCACCGCCGGCATCGGGCCGCGCCCGAACGGCGGCTCACCCTGCGCGGCGAAGGCGAGCGTCGCGGCCCAGCCCCACCAGTCGGTCGACGTCGACACGGGCGCACCCTCGACGAGCTCGGGCGAGAGGTAGCCGGGGGTGCCCATGACGAGGCCGGTCGACGTCAGGCGCGCGTCGTCGGCGATGTGGGCGATGCCGAAGTCGATGACGACGGGGCGCCCGTCGACCATGAGCACGTTGCCCGGCTTGAGGTCGCGGTGGACGACGCCGGCGTCATGGATGGCCTGGATGGCGACGGCCAGGTCGCGCCCGAGGCGCGCCAGCGCGTCGGGCTCGAACGGCCCGCGGCGCTTGACGACCTCGTCGAGGGGGATGCCGGGCACGTACTCGGTGGCGATGTACGGGCGCTCGCCGTACGGCTCCGCGGCGATGACGGCGGCGACGCCGGGTGTGTGGACGCGTTCCAGCGTCGCGACCTCCCGCGCGAGGCGGGTGCGCGCGTCGGGGTCGTAGGCGATGTGCGGGCGCAGCACCTTGACGGCGACCTCCCGCCCGTCCGAGCTTCGGGTGTCGAGCGCGCGGTAGACGACGCCCATGCCGCCCTCGCCGATCTTGTCGAGGATGCGGAAGTGGCCGACGACGTCCCCACCGTCGGCCGGGGTGGCCGCGTGAGCGCCCGAGCCCTGCCGTGTCCGCGTGCCCTGCGGCGCCACCTGTGTCGCGTCGTCGTGACGCTCGGGCGTCGGCGACGGCGTCGGGTGGGTGCGCCGCGGCAGACGGTGTCCGGCGCGTGTCGGCTCAGGAGGCTCCGGGGACGTCATGGCTCCACGGTAGGCCGCGCACATGACAAAGTGCTGGATCGACGCGGCCCGGCACGCCCCCGCCGCCCGCGATAGGCTCGTGACGAAGACGCGAACGGCCCCGGCGCCCCGCCGAATTCGAGCGCACGCCGCACCTGTTCGTCCCGCGCACCGATGAGCGAAGGAACTTTCCGATGAGCGAGACCTACGACTTCGTCGTCGCGGCCAACCGGCTGCCCGTCGACCGCGTGACGACGCCGGACGGCGAGTCGCAGTGGCGCCGCTCCCCCGGCGGCCTCGTCACCGCGATGGACGCCGTCATGCGTGGGCGTGACGGCGCCTGGGTCGGCTGGGCGGGCGAGCCGGGTGAGGCGCCCGAACCGTTCGACGACGGCGGCATGCACCTGCACCCGGTCGCGCTGTCGGAGCAGGAGGTCGCCGACTACTACGAGGGCCACAGCAACGACACATTGTGGCCCGTCTACCACGACGTCATCATCACGCCGACGTTCCGTCGCAGCTGGCGTTCGGTGTATCGCCGCGTCAACCGTCGCTTCGCGAACGCCTGCGCCGAGGTCGCCGCGCAGGGCGCGACGGTGTGGGTGCACGACTATCAGCTGCAGCTCGTGCCGGAGATGCTGCGCGAGATGCGCCCCGACCTGCGCATCGGCTGGTTCAACCACATCCCCTTCCCCGCCGTCGAGCTGTTCGCGCAGCTGCCCGGGCGCGAGGAGATCCTCGAGGGGCTGCTCGGCGCCGACTTCCTGGGTTTCCAGCGCACCGAGGACGCGGGCAACTTCCTGCGCGCGGTGCGTCAGTACCTCGACCTCGACGTGACGGGCGACGTCGTCGACCTCGGCGAACGTCAGGTGCGCGCAGCCGCGGTGCCGATCTCGATCGACGTCGAGGGGCTGCGCGAGATCGTCGAGTCGGATTCGGTGCAGGCGCGGGCGCGTGAGATCCGCGAGCAGCTCGGCAACCCGGAGAAGATCCTGCTGGGCGTCGATCGCCTCGACTACACGAAGGGCATCCGTCACCGCCTCAAGGCGTTCGGCGAACTGCTCGCCGACGAGCGGCTCGACCCGAGCAAGCACAAACTCATCCAGGTCGCGACGCCGAGCCGCGAGCGCGTCAAGGCGTACATGGATCTGCGCGACCAGATCGAGCTGACGGTCGGGCGTATCAACGGTGACTTCTCGAGCATCGGCGCGACGGCGCTCACGTACCTGCACCGCTCGTTCGACCGCGAGGAGATGGCGGCGATGTTCGCGGCCGCCGACATCATGCTCGTCACGCCGCTGCGCGACGGCATGAATCTCGTCGCGAAGGAGTACGTGACGTGCTGCGCCGACGACGGGGCGCTCGTGTTGTCCGAGTTCACCGGCGCCGCGACGGAGCTGAGCGACGCCTACCTGTGCAACCCGCACGACATCGCGGGTCTCAAGCAGCAGATCATGAAGGCCGTCGACGCGCCGGCGCCCCAGCGTCGTCAGCGGATGGACTCGATGCGTGCCCTCGTGAGCGAGAACTCGGTGCAGCAGTGGGCGAAGAACTACCTCGCGAGCCTCGAGGCCGCCCCGAAGGCGCCGTCGACGCAGGCCGCATCGTGACCGCGACGCCGCTGCGGCCGCCGTCACGCGAGGAGCTGGGTGCTTTCGCGCGCCGCGGTGACGTGCTCGTCGCCTCCGACTTCGACGGGGTGCTCGCGCCGATCGTCCTCGACCCCGCGAGCGCCCGCCCGCAACCGGGCACGATCGAGGCACTCAGTGCGATGGCGGCGCTACCGGGCGTGAGCGTCGCACTCGCATCGGGTCGTGACCTCGCCACCCTGCGCGCGCTGACGGGGATCGACGAGTCCTCCCCCATTGTCCTCATCGGCAGCCACGGCGCAGAGATCTCGACCACCCTCGGCTCCGCCGCCTCGGGCGGCAGCGCGCTGAGCGACGTCGAGCGCGCCGCCCTCGACGGCGCCACCCACGCGCTCGAGACGATCGCCGAACGACTGCCCGCGACACGCGTCGAGTACAAGCCGGCCGGCGTCGTCCTGCACACCCGCGGCATGGACGAGGACGAGGCCGAGCGCGCGACCTGCGCGGCGCTCGCCGTCCCGCAGGATGTCCCGGGCGTCCACGCGATGCGCGGCAAGGCCGTCGTCGAACTGTCGGTGCTCGACGTGTCGAAGGGCGCGGCACTCGCGGCCCTCGCCGCCGAGCGCAACCTGCGTGCGACGTTCTACCTGGGCGACGACGTCACCGACGAAACGGTGTTCACGACGCTGCGCGCGGGAAGCGACATCGGCGTCAAGGTCGGCGACGGCGACACCGCCGCAGCGCACCGCGTCCCCGGCTGCACCGACGTCCCGCCGCTGCTCGACGCTCTGCTCGGCGCGCTGACGAAGGCGCGGCGCGACGCGCCACGAGACGACGCCGACGTCCGAGACGACGCCGACGCCGGTAAGGGCGCCGTCAGTGCACCGGAGGCGGGCCGGTAGAGGCGCGCACGACGAGGTCGGGCGCGAGCACCAGCTCACGGGCGCACGGCGCGGCCGCTGCGAGCCCACGGATCTGGTCGAGCAGCGTGTCGACGGCGCCGTCGGCGAGCGCGGGGACGTTCTGGCGCACCGTCGTCAGCGGCGGCGAGGTGTGCTCCGTCATCGCCGAGCCGTCGAAACCGACGACGGAGAGCTCCCTCGGCACGTCCAAGCCCGCGTGACGCGCTCCGCGGATGACGCCGAGCGCCATGAGGTCCGAGCCGCAGATGATGCCGCTCGCGCCCCGCGCGGTGAGCTGCGTTCCCGCGAGTTCGCCGCCCTCGACGCTGAACCACGTGTGTTCGACGAGCGCCTCGAACCCGAACTCGGCCGCGGCGTCGCGGAACGCCGTCAGCTTGCGGATCGACGGGGTGTAGCGTGCCGGCCCGACGGCCAGACCGAGCCGGCGGTGCCCCAGACTCAGCAGGTGGCTGACGGCGAGGCGCACCGCGACGTGGTCGTCCGTCGACAACGACGTGACGGCGAGGTCGTCGCGGTGGCCGTTGACGAGGACGACGGGCAGGCCCTGCGCGACGAGTTCCTGATGGCGCGCGATCGACGCCGTCGTGTCGGCGTGGCGCCCCGAGACGTGGATGAGCCCGGCGATGCCGCGTTCCAGCAACATCGACAAGTACTCATCCTCCTGCACCCCACCGGCGCTCGTCGGGCACAGGACGGCGGTGTACCCCGCTGCCGCGAGCCGCGTCGTGACGGCCTGTGCGAGCGCGGGGAAGATCGGGTTGTCGAGTTCGGGCACGACGAGGCCGATGGCGCCAGCCCCCGCGCGGCGCAGACTCGCGGGGCGTTCGTAGCCGAGGACGTCGACGGCGGTGAGGACGCTGCGGCGCGTGGCCTCGGCGACGCCGGCCTTGTTGTTGAGCACGCGCGAGACGGTCGCCTGCGAGACCCCCGCAGCAGCAGCGATCTGCTGCAGGCGCGGCGGCGATTCG
>NZ_AEIQ01000032.1:0-41009 GCF_000152185.1 Dermacoccus sp. Ellin185
GCGCTCCGCGACGCGCCGGCCGCGGCCGCCGTCAAGGGTGGGCTGCGCATCCGAAAGGTGCTCTCGCGCGCCGCGAAGGACGTCGCGCCCGACGCGGCGACGAGCCTGCGCACGATGGTCGCGGGCCTCGCCGTCCACCTCGATGAGCGCGAGCTGCGCCGCATCCGCGCGAGCCTGCTCAGCCACCACCAGCACAACAAGCTCGCCGGCAACCCCGCCGACGTCGTCGAGGCCCTCGCGGCCGCGGCGTGGCTGCAGGTGCGCGAGCACACGAACCTGGAGCGCCCCGAGTTCGTCGACCGCTTCGAGGATTCGCGCGACGTCGAGGCGTTCGTCACCGACTGGTGGCGCCCGATCGACCCGCGTCACGTGCTGCTGTGGCTCGGTGACGCCGACCGGCTCGCGCGCTATGCACGCGGTGTGCTGAGCATTGGTGAGCAGGCGGAACTCGTCGCGTCGATCGCCGTCGCGGTCGAGCGCGGCGAGTGGTCCGTGGCCGACGTTGCGCTCGTCGACGACCTGCTCGCCCGCCTCGCCGAGGTGCCCGAGGCCGCCCGCGAGGAGCGCGGTTTCTACGAGATCGAGGAGTTCGACAACCTCACCGACTACGGCGTCCACGAGGTCGAGGTGACCGGATCGCGCCGTCAGGGCGGCGAGGGCGGCTTCGAGGTGACACCCGCCGACGCCCGCGAGCGCCTGCTCGCCGGGCGCCTCACGCGCGCCGAGGAATACAGCCACGTCCTCGTCGACGAGGCGCAGGACCTGTCGCCGATGCAGTGGCGCGCCGTCGGTCGGCGCGGAAAGTTCGCGTCGTGGACGGTCGTCGGCGACCTCGCCCAGGCGTCATGGCCCGACCTCGACGAGGCCGCCGAGGCGCGCGACGAGGCCTTCGGGACGAAGAAGCGCCAGAGCTTCCACATGACGACGAACTACCGCAACGCGCGCGAGATCTTCGACTTCGCGGCCGACCTCATCCGACGCTACGTGCCCGACGCCGACATCCCCGAAGCCGTACGCGAGACCGGCATCCACCCCGTCTCGATCGACGTGAGCCGCGACGACGTCATCGCCCGCGCCCGCGAAGCCGTCAGCGACCTGCTCGAGCAGGTCGACGGCAGCGTCGCCGTCATCGCGCCCGCGGCGTGGCGGCAGGCGCTGGCTGAGCTCGACGGCGCAGCGGGCCGCGTCGTCGTCATCGACCCGATGTCGACGAAGGGCCTCGAGTACGACGCGACGCTCGTCGTCGACCCCGATGAGATCACCGCCGAGTCACCTGGCGGCGCGCGCGTTCTCTATGTTGTGCTGACTCGTGCGGCGCACCGCATGACTGTGCTCGACGTGCGCTGACGCGAGACACGAGTGACGACGGAGCGAGGACGACATGACCCACACCCCTGACGCCGCGCTGCCGGCGAGCGACGGCCCCGACGGCGGCGCGAGCGCGACCGCGGGCGACGGCGGTCTGCACGGCTCGGTCGCGGGCACGTCCGACGCGGTGCTGGGCGCGTACCGACGCAGCATCGACAACATCGACGCGGCGATCATCCACATGCTCGCCGAACGCTTCCGCATCACGCAGGCCGTCGGCGAGTACAAGGCGACGCACGAGCTTCCGCCCGCCGACCCGTCGCGCGAGGAGCGTCAGGTCGCCCGCTTGCGCAGCCTCGCCGCCGAATCGGGCCTCGACCCCGAGTTCAGCGAGAAGTTCCTCCGATTCGTCATCGACGAGGTCATCCACCACCACCTGCAGGCCGCGTCCGACGCGTCCTGACGTCGGCGGTTCGCGTGTGCGTCAGCCGAACAACGCCACCGTCTGACGACTGATGGCGACGAGGGCGCCGCTCGCGGGGTCGTAGATGCGCGCCCCCGAGTGGGCGTAGCCGTCGTGGGCGGCGTCCGTCGTGACGTCGTACCACCACGTCGTCGCCGGGTCGGACGAGACGGGCGCAGTGAACTCGAGCGTCCACGTCATCGTCGACATCGGGGCCGGCGAGTGCAGCATCTGCCCCGCTGCCGGCGGCCACGCGTCGATGAGCGTGACGAGGTGCGCGACGCCGAAGTCGTCGGTCAGCTCGCGGAATCGCATGTAGCCGGTGAGGTCACCGTCAGTAGCTGCGGAGAACGGCAGCACCCCGCTGGCCGGGCGCAGGTCGACGCGTGCGATGAACTCGGGCGTGAACGGCTCGATGTACGGAATGGCCTCGAGCATCTCGAACGCCGGGCGCGTGCCTGCGTCGAAGGTCGGATCGAGCGCCACCTTCGAGTCGCGTTGCGCACCGAACGTCAGCAGGGCGATGGCGCGGACGGTGCTCTCGCCGGAATCGTCCGGCTGCACGAGGCGCGCCTCGACCTGTGTCGCCGACTTGCCCTGCCGCAGCACCTCGACGCGCACCTCGGCCGGGCCGGCGGAGGCCGGTGCGACGAAGTTGACGGTGAGCGAACGCAGCGACGTCGGATCCGCGGCCAGCTCACCGAGCACGCGGGCGACGAGGACGCCTGCGACGACGCCACCGAACGTCGCCCGACCCTGCCCCCAGCCCGCCGGAATCGTGACGGCGTGCTGCCGCGCGGCGGCGGCGAGCAGGACGTCGATGTCGTGCCGGTTCTGTTCGCCCGGCGTGTTCGAGGTGGTGGTGTCGCTCATGACGCCATCGTAGGAGTCGATTGGCCTTGTGTGGGCTGAGTCATACCGGCGAGTAATCCAGGGGGTGGCGGGGCGTGGCCGGGCCCTTCCCACCCACGGCGCGCGCCTGCATCGGCCGGCGTCGAGCAGGGTGGCCACCAGGCCGACGTGGTGCGCTGCGGTCAGGTCAGTCGTTCGCCATGCGCCACCCTGCGGCGATGGCCTCGGCCGCGGAGCAGAACATGCGCTCCCCCTTGCTCGGCGTGATGACGGTCTTGTCGTACGTCGCCGAACCGGGCGCGTGCGCGATCTTGGCGCCCTTCGAGTTGATGTTGCCCTTGATCGCGCACGCTCCGCCGCTCGAGCCGGCACCGGCCGGCGACGATGGAGCGGCTGGCGCGACGGGCGTCGAGGGTGCCGGCGCAGCTGACGTCGACGCAGCAGCGCTCGAGCCTGCGTCATCCTGGTGAAAACCGTTGCACGGCGGGCCCCACGTGCCGCGGTGGGCGTTCTTCGCCTGGTTCTGTGCCGCGAGATATTCGAGGCGATGCTCGTACGGCCCGTCGTAGGTCTCCTCACGCCCGTAGCCGCCCTCGATCTGCGCGAGCGCGACGTTCGTCGTCCCGCCGACGAAGACGTGACGCAGCAGGCGGCCGTACTTGTCGCGATCGCCCTGCGACGAGTCCGCCGCGAGCTGCACCTGCTTGCTCTGCACGAGCGACTGCATGTGACTGCTCGCCTCCTTGCCGAAGCACTGCACGGGCGTGTTCGGCTTGCGCGTCTCGGGGGTGTCGAGGCCGATGATGCGGATCTTCTCGCGCTTTCCGTCGATACGGACGGCGATGGTGTCGCCGTCGATGACGCTGACGACGTCGTACGCCGCTCCCGGACCCGTCCCGGCGCCCTGCCCGTGCGTGTCGCCGCCCTTCGCGGAGCTCGACGTGGCGTCGGACGCCGGTTTCGTCGATGTCGAGCCACTGTCGGCAGGCGTGGGCCCTGACGCTGACGCGCGCGACGAGCCCGACGCCGAGGGCGCCGGCTGCGTGCCGTTCGACGAGGACGCCGTGGGCGACGCGCTCGTCGCCGAGTGCGATGCGTCCGACGAGGTGCCGCAGGCCGCGGTGCCCGCGAGGAGCGCAGCCGCGCCCAGGCTCGTCACGGCTCCGCGGATCGTCGTCATCGTCATCACGCGCGTCAGCGTAGACGTCGACACCGACAACGCGGCCCGATCGGGGCGCAGAAGCCCGTCACTCCGGCGTTGGCTGACCCGATCACCGGCCCCGCCCGGCTCGACGAATGTGGCCGAGAATCGCCGATGGGTACGGGGGGCGGCCGTCAGGGGGTGACGAGTTCGCGCAGGCGCTGCGGGCCGACGGCGAGCAGCAGCGTCGGAAGACGCGGGCCGGTCTCCTTGTCGATGAGCAGTGTGTAGAGCAGCTTGAAGAACTCGCGCTGGCTCGCGCCGAGGGCTGCGGCCGTCTTGGGGTCGGCCTTGCGGTCGGGTCGGAAGTCGGCACCCTTGCCGATCTGCACCTTCGGCACACCGTAGACCTGCGTCGTCAGCCCGTCGAGCGACCACGCGTCCTCGATGCGCGGCAGCCCCTGCTCGCCCGGTACGTCGAGGCCGTCGAGCAGGATGCGCAGGGCGGTCTTCTGCTCGTCGCTGGCGGCTGCGAGGGCGTCGGCGTTCTTCGTCTCCCGCACGACCGTGCGTTCGTCGTCGGGCATGTAGCGCGCGACCCAGTTCTCGACGTTCGTCAGGCGCGGGCGCAGCGCGTCGAGGCTCGACGGGGGGTTCGCCGGGTCGAGCGTGCCGACGATGCGCAGCGTCTGCGTCTCGTCACCCGTCGTGATGTCGCTGATGCTCGCGAGGGTGCGGTAGGCGACCGGGTACTCGGTCGCGGGCAGCACCTTCTCAGCCGTCGTCGACGCGCGCACGTAGGCGGCGACGTCACCGGGCTGGCCCTTGTCGGCGGCGACCTTCGCGACGAGCGCGTCCCACTCGTCGTACATGCGCTGCACGTCGGAGTCGAACGCGACGGTGAAGCTCTGGTTCGGCTTCTTGCGCGCGTAAAGCCAGCGCAGCAGGGCCGGTTCCATGATGCCGAGCGCGTCCTTCGGGGTCGGCACGCCACCCTTGCTCGAGCTCATCTTCGCCATGCCCTTGATGCCGACGAACGCGTACATCGGGCCGAGCGGGCGCTCCCACCCGAAGATCGGAGCGACGTCCTTGCCGACGACGAAGCTCGAACCGGGGCTCTGGTGATCGACGCCCGACGGCTCGAAGACGACCTTCTCGACCGACCAGCGCATCGGCCAGTCGATCTTCCACACGAGCTTGCCGTTGCGGTGCTCACGCAGGTCGACGGTCTCGGTGTGCCCGCAGCGGCACGTGTACGTGAGGTGGTGCGTGGCGTCGTCATAGGCGGTGACGGTGGTGAAGTCGGTGCCGCACGCCGAGCAGTACGGCTTGTACGGGTAGTAACCGGACGCGCTGCCGCCGTCGTCCTCGGCTGCTGCGCCGGAACCGGCCTCCGCCTCGGCGGCTGCCGCCTGCTCCTCCTCGGACAACACGGGCGCCTTCTTGCCGCCCTTGACGGGCTTGCCGCTGCCGGCGGCGTCGCCGTCAGGCTTCGGCAGGGTGCGGTAGCGCGCGAGGATGGCGTCGAGTTCGTCGCGCTTGCTCATCGCGAAGAGGATCTGATCCGTGTAGGCGCCCGCGCCGTACTGTTCGCTCTGGCTGATGCCTCGGTAGACGACTCCGAGCGCGGCGAGGCCCTCCTCGAACTGGGCGCGGAAGTGCTCGGCCCAGCTGCTCGCCGAACTGCCCTTCGGCGCGGGCACGCGCGTCAGCGGCATGCCGATGTACTGCTCGTACGAGGCGTCGACGCCCTCGACGTTCGGCACCTTGCGGTAGCGGTCGAAGTCGTCCCAGCTGATGATGTGCTCACACTCGATGCCGCGGCGACGGATCTCGTCGGCGACGAGGTGCGGCGTCATGACCTCGCGCAGGTTGCCCAGGTGCACCGGGCCCGAGGGGCTGATGCCGGAGGCGACAACGACCTTCGTGCCACGCTTCTCGGCTTCGGCGATCGTCTCGTCGGCAAGTCGCGAAACCCAGTCGGCGTCAGGAGGCAGCACAGTCGTCATGGCGCCATTTTAGGGGCGTGCACGCCGTGCTCGGAACCACGGACCGCGGCCGTCACGCCGCCGCGAATCGCGTGGGGTCGAATAGGTCGACGGCGTGCGGCGTGTGGCCACCGAGCGCGAGATCGGCGAGGATCTCGCCCACCACGGGGACGAACTTGAAGCCGTGCCCCGAGAAGCCGCACGCGACGACGACGTTGTCGTACGCGGGGTGCATGCCGATGACGAAGTGCTCGTCTGGTGTCGTCGAGTACATGCAGGCCTTGGCGTCCGACGCGGGCGAATGCGCCAGCGCCGGCAGGGTGAGCGCGAGGCGCTCGCGCATCCGTTCGTCCTCCCACGCCTCGACATCACGCGCGATCGTCTCGGGATCACACTCGGCCCCCATTCGGAAGAACGCCACCTTGGCGCCTCCATCCGGCCCGTCGATGGCCGGAAAGCCGTAGATCTGGGCCGCATCGGCCCGCTCGTGGATGTAGATCGGCCCCGCGGCGAAACTCGCGTACGCAGCACCGGTGGGGAACCAATGCATCACCTGTCGCTCGATCGTGATCGGCACCTCGAGTTCCTCGAGCAGACGGGGCGCCCAGGCGCCAGGGCACACGACGAGACGATCCCCGCGCAGCTCACCCTCCGATGTCCGCACCGTCACGCCCGAGGGATTGCTCGACCAGTCGAGCACCCGAACGCCGAAGCGTAGATCGGCACCCGCGGCGAAGGCACGGGCGAGGTGAGCACGCACGGTGTTCTCGGGCCGGGCGAAGCCCGCGGCGGCCTCGAAGAGCCCGACCTCGTGGTCGGCCGGGGTGAAGTGCGGAAAACGCCGGCGGATCTCGGCCGCATCGAGGACCTCATGGGGCAGGTCCCACTGCTGGGAGGCAAGCAGGCTGCCGGAGAACGTGAGCGAGTCGGGATCGCCTGCGTAAAGGCCGCCGGTGAGCGTCCGGACGGGCTCATCGGCCGAGGCCTCGAGGTCGTCCCACAGCTCGTAGGCGCGCAGGAGCAGCGGAACGTAGGCGGGATCCTCGAAGTAGGACTGCCGGATGATGCGCGAGCCGCCATGGCTCGAGCCCATGGCATGGGCGGGTTCGAACCGCTCGAGGCCGATGACCTGCGCACCGCGGCGCGCGAGATGTGCCGCGGCAGCCGACCCCATGCCGCCCAGACCGATGACGATGACCGTCTCCATGCCTATTCCTCTCAACCGAGTTGCCCCGACGCGTACGTCGCGGTCACGTGCCGCCAGCATGCCACTGTGGAACCGCCTGCAGGGTAAGCAGATGCCTAAGCAACCAAGACGTAACGTCGGGCCGGTTGACGTCACCTCCGCGTTACATCGATGACACGGCAGCCGACCTCAGGCACGTCAGTGTGGGAAGCAACCGAGTTGCTGAAACAGCATCACCGTGATGCTCTGCGCGAAAGGCACACCGATGGCCACTCCACCTGACACCATCTCCACCACCCTCCCGGGGTCCACCGCGATGCGTCGACGCGTCATCGCCGGCTCCTTCGTCGGCAATTTCGTCGAGTGGTTCGACTACGCGGTCTACGGCTACTTCGCACATGAGATATCGGGGGCCTTCTTCCCGAACGACACTCCTCGAACGGCCCTCGTGAAGACGTTCGCGCTGTTCGCGCTGTCGTTTCTCTGCCGCCCCATCGGAGGTGTCGTCTGGGGCCACATCGGCGACCGCATCGGGCGACGCTCGGCACTCGCCGCGTCGATCCTGCTCATGTCGGGCGCCTCCTTTCTCATCGCGCTCCTGCCCACGTATCACGCCGTCGGCATCCTCGCGCCCGTCCTCCTGCTCGTGCTGCGCCTCGTCCAGGGTTTCTCCGCTGCCGGCGAGTACGCCGGAGCGAGCGCATACCTGACGGAGTACGCCCCCGCATCACGGCGCGGCCTCACCGGTGCCGTGGTACCCGCTTCGACCGCGTCCGGCCTGCTCGTGGGGTCGCTCATCGCCGCGGGGATGAGCGCGTGGATGCCGGCGTCGGACCTCGCCTCCTGGGGATGGCGGCTGCCGTTCGCCCTGGCGCTGCCTCTCGGCCTCGTCGGATTGACGATCCGCCGTCGCCTCGACGACAGCCCCGAGTTCCTCGCTGCCCGTGAGAACACGCCGGCCTCCGAGGCCGCGCCGATCGCCCTCGTCCTGCGCGAGCGCCGCGCCCTCGTCGTCACTTTTGCCGCGGCCCTGCTCAACGCCGTTGGGTTCTACGTCGTCCTGTCCTACCTGCCCACCTACCTCAGCACCGAGCTCGACCTCGATCAGACTCTTTCGTTCGTCGCCGCCACGATCGCGCTCGGCTGCTACATCGCCCTCGTCCTCGGCGCCGGGGCACTGTCGGATCGCTACGGCCGCAAGCCGCTCATGTACGCAGCCAGCACCCTGTTCATCGTCGGCTCCGTCCCTGCCTTCGTCGCCCTCGGATCGGGCAGCTTCGCCGTCATCGTGCTCGTGCAGATCCTGCTCGGCGGGGTGCTCGCACTCAACGACGGAGTACTGCCCTCCTTCCTCGCCGAGCAGTTCACCACCCGAACGCGCTTCACCGGTTTCGCCCTGACGTTCAACCTCGCGAACGCGCTTTTCGGCGGCACCGCACCGATGATCGCGACGTGGCTCGTCGGCCGCACGCACTGGACCATCGCACCGGCCGTCTACCTCGTCGCGGTCGCCGTGGTCACGCTGGTCGCCGTCGCCTTTGCCCGGGAGACCGCCGGCAAGCCCCTCGCCCGCGATTGACACCCGCCCTCGCACGAACCCGATCTCACCTCTGACCCACCTGGAAGGAACCAACCATGACCACGAACACGACCTCCGGATCGCCCACGACTCCCCCGGTCGACGCCACAGCCCACGCCCTGGAGACGTTTCGCTCCGATCGCCTGCGCACGGTGCACAACGGCACCAAGGTCCCGCTGACGTTCTCCGCCGGCGAGTTCGAACGTCGGCTCGCGGGGCTGCGATCGACGATGACACAGCTTGGTGTGGACGCCGTCGTCCTCACCTCGATGCAGGCGATCAAGTACTACTCCGACTTCCTCTACACCTCGTTCGGTCGTGGTTACGCTCTGGTCGTCACGCACGAGACGAGCACGACCGTCTCGGCCGGGATCGATGCCGGGATGCCATGGCGACGCAGCCACGGGGATAACGTCGTCTACACCGACTGGGAACGCACCAACCCCGAACACGCCGTCGCCACCCTCCTGGAGACCGCACACGTCGCGCGCGGCGTCATCGGATTCGAGTACGACCACCTCACGCTCCATCGCCGAGATCAGTTCGCTGCCGCTCTGCCCGGGGCGCGCATGATCGACATCGGCCAGGCAGTCATGCGTCAGCGGATGATCAAGTCCGCCGAGGAGATCGCCCTCATCACCGAGGCTGCCCGCATCGCGGATCTCGGAGCGGCTGCGATCCGCGACGCGCTCGACGGCATGCCCGCCGGAGGTTCGAGCGAGTACGAGATCGCCCTGGCCGGCACCGAGGAGATGGTGCGTCGCATCGCGTCGTCCTTCCCGGACAGTGAGTTGCGGGACACGTGGGTGTGGTTCCAGTCGGGCCTCAACACCGACGGCGCCCACAACTGGCCCACGACCCGGCGCGTGCAGCCCGGCGACCTGCTCAGCCTCAACTGCTTCCCCATGGTTTCCGGGTACTACGTCGCCCTCGAACGGACGATGTTCTACGGCGAGCCTGACGACGCGACCCTGGCGCTGTGGGAATCGCTCGTGACGGTGCACGAACGCGGCCTGGAGCTCATCCGCCCCGGCGCACGATGCCGCGACATCGCCGACGAGCTGAACGGGTTGATGGCCGAACTCGGCATCCTGCCGCTGCGCACCTTCGGCTACGGCCACTCGTTCGGGGTGCTCTCCCACTACTACGGGCGCGAAGCGGGCCTCGAACTGCGCGAGGACATCGACACGGTGCTCGAACCGGGCATGGTCGTGAGCATGGAACCGATGATCACGGTGCTCGACGGCAACCCCGGTGCCGGCGGCTATCGTGAGCACGACATCCTCGTCATCACCGCAGACGGGGCGACCAACATCACCGGCTACCCCTACGGGCCCGCCCACAACATCGTGCCCGCGCGTCACTGACACGTGCGCCACTGCGACGTGGGGGCCGGTGAGGTGCGCGGACGGCCGGCCCCCACGCCATCACGCCGAGGAGGACCATGACGACCGAGAGCTCGGGCTTTCCCGCCCTGCGCAACGGGCTGGACGTGCTGCGCGCCTTCGATGCCGGCCACGACCGGCTCGGCGTCGTCGAGCTCGCCGAACGTACTGGCCTGCACAAGAGCACGGTCTCGCGCCTGCTCGTCGCCCTCGAGGACGAGGGCCTCGTGGAGCGGGACGAGCAGAGCCGCAAGTACTCCCTCGGGCTCGGCCTCGTCCTGCTCGCCGGGCCGCTGCTCGGATCGCTCGACGTTGGGCACGCCGCCCGTCGCCCCCTGCGCCATCTACGAGACGTCACGGGCGAGTCAGCCGCGCTCGTACGATGGACGGGCCAGGAGGCCGTCGTCATCGAACAGGTGGCGAGCCGGCACGACATCGCACACGTCACGCCGGTCGGTGCGCGCTACGCGACGGCATTGAGCGCATGCGTGCAGGTGTTCCTCGCGGACCAGCCGCCGACGCGCGTCGACGCGCGGATCACTGCGGGCACCATCGACCTGCCCGGGGCGGACGACGGGGCGCTCGAGGGGCTCCACGCCCTGCTCGAGGAGGGTCATGACACGGGCGTCTTCATCAACGATCGGCGAACGTCTGCCGACGTCATCGGCCTCGCAGCGCCGGTGCACGACCATCGCGGAGATCTCGCCGCCGCCGTCCTGCTCGCGGCGCCCGCCCATCGAGTCGGCGCGGACGGCATCGGCCTGCTCGCTCGCGCCACCCGCGAAGCTGCCGAGCAGACGTCACGAGCGCTGGGGTACGTCGCCTCTCCTCGCCCGGACGGGTCCGTGCACCTGCCCCCGCATGAGGGCGGGTAACTCATGGGTAGGCGGGTAAGGACCCGGCTATCTGTGAGTTACTCACCATCTTGGGGCCGGCTGCTCGTGCACCGACACGGACGCCGGGCTCGTCAGAGCTTCGCGAGCCACTTCTCGTGGGAACCGTCGAACGGTGCGACGCCGTCACGCACCATCGTCATGACGGTGTCGGCAGCCTCACGCGCCGCCGTCACGAGTCGCGGCGGGTAGCTCATCTCGCGGGCGTGCCGCTCGAACTCGTCCTCGTCGTCGATGCCGAGGTCACCGTTCGTGCGCTTGACGACGTCGAGGTCGAGGTCGAGCGTGAACGCCTCACCCTGGTTGACGGTCGTCGGCGTCGTGATGTCGACGTAGACGTCGATGTCATGGTCCTTGCCGCCCGGAGCGGTGTTGAAGGTGGCCACCCACCAGGCGTCGTCGGGAACGAGGACGACGAAGTCGCCGTGCGCTGCGAACTCGAGCCCGGGTCGTGCCACACGGGTGCCACCCGTCACCCCAAGCCACAGCCCCTGTGCGTCACGGCCGAGCACGACGGCGTCGAACCCCCAGTGCTCGTCACCGTTGTACTTGCCGAACTGCAGTCGGATCGCTTCCCTCGCCACACACCCAGCCTACCGGCGGCCCGCCGGCGCCAGGACGCACACGAACGCGCCGCAGGGGTCGACTCGTCAGCGAGTCGGCCCCTGCGGCGAGAGATGGGAGAGTCAGTCGTTCAACAGATCGTGGCGGACGATGACCTCGTCACGACCCGGGCCGACGCCGATGACGCTGACGCGCGCGCCGATCTGCTTCTCGACGAACTCGATGTAGCGCTGCGCGTTCTCGGGCAGGTCCTCGAACGTGCGGCAACCGGTGATGTCGGCGTTCCAACCCGGCAGCATCTCGTAGATCGGCTTCGCGTGGTGGAAGTCGGTCTGGTTCTCCGGCATCTCCTCGACGCGCTCGCCGTCGATGTCGTACGCGACGCAGACGGGGATCTCGTCGAAGGAGTCGAGGTTGTCGAGCTTCGTGACGACGAAGTCGGTGACGCCGTTGACGCGTGTCGCATAGCGCCCGATGACGGTGTCGAGCCAGCCGATGCGGCGCGGGCGCCCCGTCGTCGTGCCGAACTCGCCGCCGATCTCGCGCAGGCGGTCGCCGACCTCGTCGTGCAGCTCCGTCGGGAACGGGCCCTCGCCGACGCGCGTCGTGAACGCCTTGAGGATGGCGATGACGCGGTCGATGCGCGTCGGCGGGATGCCCGCACCGGTGCAGGCGCCCGCCGAGATCGCGTTCGAACTCGTCACGTACGGGTAGGTGCCGTGGTCGACGTCGAGCAGCGTCGCCTGACCGGCCTCGCACAGCACGACCTCGTCGGCGTCGAGCGCCTTGCTCAGCAGCAGCGACGTGTCCTTCACCATCGGGCGCAGCCGCTCGACGTACTGCAGCAGATCCTCGACGACCTCGTCGACCTCGATCGCGCGACGGTTGTACGTCTTCACCAGCAGCTGGTTCTTCGTCTCGAGCGCCGCCTCGACCTTCTGTCGCAGGATCGACTCGTCGAAAAGGTCCTGCACACGGATGCCGATGCGGTTCATCTTGTCGGCGTACGTCGGGCCGATGCCGCGCCCGGTCGTGCCGATCTTGCGGTTGCCGAGGAAGCGCTCGGAGACCTGGTCGATCACCTTGTTGTAGCGCGGGATGAGGTGCGCGTTCGAGGAGATGACGAGCTTGCTCGTGTCGAGACCACGCGCCTCGAGGGCGTCGATCTCCTCGAACAGCACGCCGAGGTCGACGACGACACCGTTCGCGATGACGGGCGTGACACCCGGCGTCAGGATGCCCGACGGCAACAGGTGCAGCGCGTACTTCTCACCGTCGATGACGACCGTGTGCCCGGCGTTGTTGCCGCCGTTGAACTTCACGACGTAGTCGATTCGGCTTCCGAGAAGGTCGGTGGCCTTGCCCTTGCCTTCGTCGCCCCACTGGGCGCCGACGAGAACGATTGCCGGCATCGGTATCAACTGCCTTTGCGTAGCTGGTGGGCTGACGCCGCTCCCCCGCCACGCTCGACCCCCGGCGCGCGGCGGCCTCGAGCGACGAACCGGGCGTCAACTCTTACCGCCCAAGGTTACCCGCTGGCGCGCATCCGTCGCGGTCGTCGTCAGCAGGCGAGCCGATGCGTCGCCCGCCGAGCACCACCGGACGCCCCTCATCGAGTGCCTGGTCAGCCCTCGAAGCCGGTGAGGCCACGTTCGGTGAGCTTCACCGCGAGCTGGAAGCGCGTCTCGACGCCGCACTCCTCCATGAGCGCCGCGACGCGGCGTCGCACCGTCCGCAGGCTGACGCCGAGCGCCCGCGCGATCGCCTCGTCCTTCAACCCGGCCTGCATGAGCTCGACGAGACGCTCCGACGTCGGTTCCGCGCCGTCGTCGACGCCGGAGGCCGCCGCCCACATCCGGTCGAACAACTCGACGAACGCGCGCACGACGACGGCGTCGCGCAGCACGACGTACCGCCCACCCTCGCCGCCCCAATCGGTGTTGGCGATGACGGCATCCGTTCCGTAGCAGACGAACTCGTTCGGGATGTGCGTCGCGAGGCGCTGCTCCTCGCCCAGGTTCGCCCACTCGACGACGTCGAGGCTGCGCGTGCTCGCGGCGTCGAACTCGTGCAGGCCACGCAGCAGGCGCCCGTCGGCGACGAGGCGCGCGAGCACCGGCTGCTCCCCGGCGCTGACGGCGAGTGCGTCGGTGTGCGTGAACCGGATCGGGCCCGAGGTCGATGCCGCCAGGTGCTCCATGACGTCACCGAGCCCGTCGATCTCGACGTACTCGCGACCCGCCTCGGCGGTGTCGGCCTGCTCCTGGCCTGCACGATGGTCGCCGGCGAAACCATCGATGGCGTCGCGCAGGCGGGCGAGGTCGCGACGTCGCTCGGCGTGGCGCGCCTCCTCGGCCGACAGGACGCGTTCGAGCCCGGCGCGCGGATGATCGGCGGAAGGGCGGCCGTCCTCGGTGATGCGCACGAGACGCAGCGCGCGCAACTGTTCAGCCGCTGCCTCGACGTCACCGACGGGCGTGTTGAGCCGCGAGGCGTACACACCGAACGGTCGCGCCTGGTCACGCAGCACCTGGCGGTAGAGCTGTTCGGCGAGGTCGTCGATGCCGAGGACGGCGAGAGGATTCACGCCGTCAGGCTAACGCGCCGTGGCCGCCAGATGACATGCGACGGGGGTGTGGCCCCTCCCGGCCACACCCCCGTCGCGCCCGCCCTGTTCCAGGCGGCGGACGACGCCCGACTCCCCGTTCGCTCATCCCCCAGAGATACCGGGCGCCGACAGCCGCGCCCCGAGAGGCACGACGATTCGACGCACCGGGTGCGAGCGCTCCCTGATCGGGCATCGTCACATCTGAGACGCGGCGATCAGGAGATCGGTTCCCTCACGCCGACATCATTTTCGGACGCGGCGCTCGAGCGCGTCTCAGACGCCCAACTCACGCGCCGCGGTGGCCGAGGAGTCGCGCAGGAAGTCGGCGCAGCGTCGCTGCTCGTCGACCTCACCGATCTCGCCGGCGGCCTTGCTCAGCGCGGCGAGTGCGCGCAGGAAACCGCGGTTCGGCTCGTGCTCCCACGGAACGGGCCCCTGGCCCTTCCACCCGGCGCGGCGCAGGGAATCGAGGCCGCGGTGGTAGCCGGTGCGCGCGTAGGCGTACGCCTCGACAGCCTCGCCGTCACCCAGCGCGTCCTCGGCGAGCGTCGCCCACACGAGCGAACTCGCCGGGTACATGCGGGCCACGTCGCGGGCGTGGACGCCGAGGTCGAGCTTCTCGGCTGCGGGGTCGACGTCGAGCTTGGTCTCCGGAATGGCAAGAAGGTTGTCCATGCCGCCATTCAAGCATCGACACCCGACAACCCCGCCGCGGCGGGCCGGCAACACCCACGTCACACCCCTCACACCGCCGACCGACTCCACCGAGCGTCAGGACCAACGTCCCAGCCCCTTTCATCGCTCGTGCCGCACGACGAGAATGGAGGCATGACCTTCCACGTCAGCACCGCGACCCCCTGGCAGCCCTCCCCCGGAACCGAGCTCACCGACGCGACTCTCGAGACGATCCACCGCTGGTGGCGCGCCGCCAACTACCTGTCGGTCGGGCAGATCTACCTGCTCGACAACCCCCTGCTGCGCGAGCCGCTGACGCGCGACAACGTCAAGCATCGCCTGCTCGGGCACTGGGGTACCACGCCCGGGCTCAACTTCCTCTACGCCCACCTCAACCGCGTCATCGCCGAGCGCTCTCAGCCGACGATCTACGTCACCGGCCCCGGCCACGGCGGCCCCGGCATGGTCGCCAACACCTACCTCGAGGGCACGTACTCGCAGATCTACCCGAACGTCGGGCTCGACGAGGCGGGCCTGCGCCGGCTCGTGAAGCAGTTCAGCTTCCCCGGCGGCATCCCGTCGCACGCGGCACCCGAGACGCCCGGCTCGATCCACGAGGGCGGAGAGCTGGGTTACGCCCTCAGCCACGCCTACGGGGCCGTCTTCGACAACCCCGAACTGCTCGCGTTCACCGTCATCGGTGACGGCGAGGCGGAGACGGGGCCGCTCGCGACGTCGTGGCACTCGAACAAGTTCGTCAACCCTGTCACCGACGGCGTCGTCCTGCCCGTGCTGCACCTCAACGGCTACAAGATCGCGAATCCGACGGTGCTCGCCCGCATCAGCGACGAGGAGCTCGATGCCCTCATGCGCGGCTATGGCCACACGCCGTACGTGTTCGAGGCGGGCTTCGACGACGAGGATCCGATCTCGATCCACCGCCGTTTCGCGACGCTGCTCGACGAGGTGTTCGACCACATCGCCCGCATCAAGGCCGAGGCCGCCGAAGCGGGTGCCGAGAACGCCGAGCGTCCGCACTGGCCGATGATCGTCTTCCGCACGCCGAAGGGTTGGACGGGCCCGAAGACGATCGACGGCAAGGTCGCCGAGGGTCACTGGCGCAGCCACCAGGTGCCGCTCGCCAACGCCCGCGACACCGACGAACACCTCCACGACCTCGACGCGTGGCTGCGCAGCTACCGCCCCGACGAGCTGTTCGACGAGGCCGGCCGCCCAGCCGACGACATCATGGCCCTCGCCCCCGACGGCGAGCTGCGCATGGGCGCGACGCCCTACGCCAACGGTGGCGAACTGCGCATCGCCCTCGAACTGCCCGACTTCCGCGACTTCGCCGTCGACGCGGGCCGCGACGACGAGCGCGGCACCTCGGTCGCCGAGTCGACGCGGGTGCTCGGCGAGTGGTTGCGCGCCGTCGCAGCCGCGAACCCTGAGAACTTCCGCATCTTCGGTCCGGACGAGACCGCGTCGAACCGGCTGCAGGCCGTCTACGAGACGACGAACAAGCAGTGGATGGGCGCGTACGAGCCCAACGACGCCGAAGACCCGATGGGCCGCGTCGGGCAGGTCATGGAGATGCTGTCGGAACACCAGTGCCAGGGCTGGCTCGAGGGATACCTGCTCACCGGCCGCCACGGGCTCATGTCGAGCTACGAGGCGTTCATCCACATCGTCGACTCGATGTTCAACCAGCACGCCAAGTGGCTCAAGGTGACGAACGAGATCGGCTGGCGTCGACCCATCTCGTCGCTCAACTACCTGCTGAGCTCGCACGTGTGGCGTCAGGATCACAACGGATTCAGCCACCAGGACCCCGGTTTCATCGACCACGTCGTCAACAAGAAGAGCGACGTCATCCGCGTCTACCTGCCGGCCGACGCGAACACGCTGCTGTCGACGTTCGACCACGTCCTGCGCACCGAGCAATACGTCAACGTCGTCGTCGCAGGCAAGCAGCCCAACCCCGTCTGGCTCACGATGGACGAGGCCGTCCGGCACTGCGCGCGCGGCCTGGGCATCTGGGAATGGGCCGGCACCGAGGTCGCCGGCGAGGAGCCCGACGTCGTGCTCGCCTGCGCGGGCGACATCCCGACGATCGAGGTGCTCGCCGCGGCGAAGATCCTGCGCGAACGCGTGCCGGGGCTGAAGGTGCGCGTCGTCAACGTCGTCGACCTCATGCGCCTGCAGGCCGAGAAGGAGCACCCGCACGGCCTGAGCGACCGCGAGTTCGACACGATCTTCACACCCGACAAGCCCATCGTGTTCGCCTACCACGGCTACCCGTGGCTCATCCACCGCCTCACCTACGGCCGGAGCGGCCACAGCAACCTGCACGTGCGCGGGTTCATCGAGGAGGGCACGACGACGACGCCGTTCGACATGGTGATGCGCAACGACCTCGACCGCTTCCACCTCGTCATCGACGTCCTCGACCGTGTACCCGGCCTCGGTGCACGCTGCGCGGGGCTGCGTCAGGAGATGCAGGATCTGCGCCTCGAGGCACGCGCCTACGCCTACGAGAACGGCGAGGACCTCCCCGCCGTCGCGTCGTGGGTGTGGTCCGACGCCGGCGACACCGGCACCGAAACCGGCGGCCCGCAGCAGGACACGGGCGGCGACAACGTCTGATACCTGACACGCGAACGGCCCGCCCCGATCATTCGGGGCGAGCCGTTCCTCAGCGGCGGGTCAGGTGATCAGGCCTTGGCGGCCTTGCTCTTGCCAGCCGAACCGAGCTCGTTGCAGGCCTGGACGACACGCTTCGCCATGCCCTCCTCGGCGGCCTTGCCCCAGGCACGCGGGTCGTACAGCTTCTTGTTGCCGACCTCACCGTCGATCTTGAGGACGCCCTCGTAGTTGCCGAGCATCCAACCGGCGACGGGACGCGTGAACGCGTACTGCGTGTCGGTGTCGACGTTCATCTTGACGACGCCGTACGAGACGGCCTCGGCGATCTCCTCGGGCGAGCTGCCCGAACCGCCGTGGAAGACGAGGTGGAACGGCTTGTCCTCCGCCTCGGAGAACTTCGCCTTGACAGCGTCCTGCGCGTCCTTGAGGACGGACGGGCGCAGCTTGACGTTGCCCGGCTTGTAGACGCCGTGCACGTTGCCGAACGTCAGGGCCGTCATGTAGTACACGTCAGTGCCCGCGCCGAGCGCCTGGGCGGTCGCGATGGCGTCCTCCGGCGTCGAGTACAACTGCTCGTTGATCTCGTTGGCGACGCCGTCCTCTTCACCGCCGACGACACCGACCTCGATCTCGAGGATGATGTTCGCCTCTTTGCACTTGGCGAGAAGCTCCTGGGCGATCTCGAGGTTCTCTTCGAGCGGCACGGCCGAACCGTCCCACATGTGCGACTGGAAGAACGGCTCGCCACCGTTCTTGACGTTCTCGATCGACGCCTCGAGCAACGGACGGACGAAACCGTCGAGCTTGTCCTTCGGGCAGTGGTCGGTGTGCAGGGCGATGTTGACGTCGTACTGCTTGGCGACCTCACGAGCGAACGCGGCCATGGCGAGCGCGCCCGCGACCATGTTCTTCTGCGTCGGGCCCGAGAAGTACTCGGCGCCACCGGTGGAGACCTGGATGATGCCGTCCGAACCGGCCTCGGCGAAGCCACGGATGGCGGCGTTCAGCGTCTGCGACGACGACACGTTGATGGCCGGGTACGCGAAGCCCTCCTTCTTCGCGCGATCGAGCATCTCGCGGTAGATCTCGGGGGTTGCGATGGGCATGTCATCACCTCTCGTGTTGGCACAACAATGACGCGTTTCGGGCGCACTTCGTGAGCGGCTGGCCCGCTGCGTCCATCCTCGCACGGGGCGTCGCGCAACGGGGCGGGCGGCGGGAGTTTGCTTCGCCCGAGTTCCGGCCGCGTCAGGCGCGGGGGTGGGCGTCGCCGGCGTCCGCGTGGCTGCTTCCGATTGCGCTCCCATGGGCGTCGCCGTCGACACGCTGGCCGAACACGTGCCGTCGGATCCACGCGTGCATCGTGACGGCGGCCGCGGCGCCCGCGTTGATCGAGCGCGTCGAACCGAACTGGGCGATGTCGAGGACGGCGTCGGCGCGTTCGAGCGCGTCGGCGCTCACACCCGGGCCCTCCTGGCCGAAGAGCAGGACGCAGTGCTCGGGCAGGTCGAACGCCTCGAGCGGGACGCTGCCCGCCACGTTGTCGATGGCGATGACGGGCAGGCGCGTGGGGTGGCCGGCGGCGTCGACGGGCCCGGCCGTGGCGGCCCAGGCGAGCAGGTCGTCGACCGTGGGGTGGTGGAACTCGTGCTGGTAGCGGTCGGTCACCATCGCGCCGCGACGGTTCCAGCGCCGCCGTCCGACGATGTGAAAAGCCTTGGCGTTGAACGCGTTCGCCGTGCGGATGACGGAGCCGATGTTGAAGTCGTGCTCCCAGTTCTCGACGGCGACGTGAAACGCATGACGCGCCGTGTCGAGCTCTTCGACGATGGCGTCGTGCCGCCAGTAGCGGAAACGATCCTCGACGTTGCGGCGGTCGCCGTGCTCGAGCAGCTCGGGGTCGTAGCGCGGGTCGAGCGAGCCGTCGGGTGTGCTCGGCCAGGCGCCCTGCCACGGTCCGACGCCGACCTCGTCCGTGCCCCCAGCGTCAGCACGGCGGTGTTGTGCGTCGCCGTCGTCGATCTGTTTCGCCCCGTCCACGTCTGCCATGGCCGTCAGCGTAGGCGGGCGCGACGAGTTCACCATCGTCCGGGTGACGCGCCGTACCTCACCCGCGCGTCTCAGCGGTTTCTTATCGCCCGCCGGTAGGCTCGGCCTCGTGATGCATGCCCTCGGCCCTCAGTTCATGGATCCGAACTACCTGCTCGCCCACTTCGGCGGCGCGTTCTTCTGGATCTCGCTCGCGATCGTCTTCATCGAATGCGGGCTCCTGTTCCCGATCCTGCCCGGCGACTCGCTGCTGTTCGCGATCGGCATGTTCACCGCGACGTCTGCCACGAGCGGCTTCGACATCCCCCTCTACGTCTCGCTGCCGGCTCTGTGCGTCGCCGCGTTCGCGGGCAACGTCGTCGGCTACGAGATCGGGCGGATCGTCGGCACCCCCCTGTACGAACGCGACGGCAGGGTGCTGAAGAAGAAGTACTTCGACCAGACGAACGCGTTCTTCGACAAGCACGGCAGCAAGGCCCTCGTCATCGGACGCTTCGTGCCCATCGTCCGCACGTTCATCACCGTCGTCGCGGGCGCGAGCCACATGGACCGCAAACGCTTCTTCACCTGGTCGGCCATCGGTGCCGTGCTGTGGGTGCTCGTCGTGACGTTCGCCGGGTTCTTCCTCGGCCGCGCCTTCCCGAGCCTCGGCAAGAACATCGACGCCGCCATCATGGTCGTCGTCCTCGTCAGCGTGCTGCCGATGATCTTCGAGTGGGTCAAGCACCGCAAGCGCGCCAAGGCGCTCGTCAAGGAAGCCGGCGACATCGTCGACCACAACCCTGACAACTGAAACTCGTCGCGACCACGCTGACGAAGCGAGCAACGCTGCCGCATCGAGAAACGCTGACGAGCGGCGCCCGGCCCAGGCCGCGGCGCCGTTCGTGCGTGCGGTTCGTCGGACGTCGCGTCACTCCCTAGGATGAGGGCGTGGATACCCAGGCTGTTCTGACCCTGCTCCAGCAAGCCGCCGAGACCTACATCAACCCCCGTTTCGAGGCGCTCGCCTCGCACGAGGTGACCGAGAAGAACCCGGGCGACCTCGTCACCGTCGCCGACCGCGAGGCGGAGGTGTTCATCACCGCCGAACTGCAGAAGGCCTACCCTGACGCGCTGATCGTCGGCGAAGAAGCCGTCGCAGCCGACCCGAGCATCCTCGACCGCATCGAATCCGCCGACCACTGGTTCACGGTCGACCCCGTCGACGGCACGAAGAACTTCGTCCACGGCTCACCGAACCACGGCGTCATGGTCGCCGAGATGCGCGGCGGCGACATCGTCCGCAGCTGGATGTGGCAGCCGCAGCTCGGGCACGCGTACGTCGCGGAGAAGGGCAATGGCGCCTTCCTCGACGGGGTGCGCATCGAGCCGCACGTCGTCGGCGATGCCCCGAAGGGCGTGACGTCACGTCAGACGCGCGTCGGCGAATCACTCGACGGGCTGCCGCCGCTCGGGCTGTCGTGGGTGTGCTGCGCGGTCGACTACCCCCAGATCGCCTCGGGCGGCGCGGACTACATCCTGTACGTCACGACGAAGCCGTGGGACCACGCGCCCGGCGCGCTCTTCATCCGCGAGGCGGGCGGCGTCTCCGCCTACGCCGACGGCTCGCCGTACGACCCGCGCTACGAACTGACACCCAAGCCGCTGCTCGTGACGGCCGACGCCGCGCTGCACGAGCGGTTGCGGCCGTTCGTCTGATGACGCGCTGCGCTGCCTGCGTGAGTGGCGCCGATTGAGTGAGTGGCGCCGATTGAGTGGGTCGCGCTGGCTGCGTGGGGGCGTGGCCGTGTGAGCCGGCCGGCTGTCGGTTAGGAGCTTGCAACCCCACCATGCGGAATTACAGCTCCCAGCGGCGCCCCTGAGGGCCGAAAACCCGCCATGCCGGCTCGCAGCTCTGACCGGGGCATGACGAACCCGCGCCGAGCGTCGGTCAGGCAGTCTGCGTCGGTCAGGCAGTCTGCGTCGGTCAGGTGGTGAGCGTCGGTCAGGCGTCGCGCTTCAGGTGCTGGTAGCTCGCGATCAGTCGCTCGCGCCACCACTGCCGGCGCTCGGGGCTCGCGCGGTGACGCTCGACGCACGTCGGGTCGAGGTGGCGCGCGGCGGCGGCGCGAGCTACGTCGATCGTCCCGTCACGAGGGACGAGGGGGTCGGCGATGACGTCGCCGTCGAGCAGGTTGATCGTGCCGAGGCCGCACGCGTGATCGAGCTCGGTCAGAGCAGCCGCGAGCGCCACGCCGGCCGCCATCCCGGGGCTCGAATCGAGCGCCGAACTGACGACCATCGGGAGGCCTGTCTCGTCTGCGATGCGCAGCGCCGCGCGCACTCCCCCGAGCGGCGCGACCTTGACGATCGCGAGATCAGCGGCCTCGAGCTCGACGACACGCATCGGGTCGTCGGCCTTGCGGATCGACTCGTCGGCGGCGATGAGAACGTCGATTCCGTTGCGCGCGAGCGTCTTCCGAACGCGCGCCAGATCTTCGACGGGCATGACGGGCTGCTCGACGTATTCGAGGTCGAACGCAGCCAGTCGTGTGATCGCGGCGACGGCCTGGTCGACATCCCATCCGCCGTTCGCGTCGAGACGCACCTTCGCGTCGGCGCCGAGGCCGTCACGGACGGCGGCGACGCGGGCGACGTCGTCGTCGAGGTTCTGGCCCCTCTCTGCCACCTTGACCTTCGCGGTGCGGCACCCATCAAACCGGGCGAGCACCCCGGCGACGGCGCCGGCGGGAACAGCCGGGACGGTCGCGTTGACGGGCACCGTCGCGCGCACCGGCTCGGGCCACCCGAGGTACGCCGCCTCGATCGCAGCCGCGAGCCAGCGCGACGCCTCGGCCGGCCCGTACTCGAGGAACGGCGCGAATTCTCCTGCACCACAAGGCCCCTGAAGATAGGCACACTCGCGATGCTCCACACCACGAAAGCGCGTGTTGAGCGGAATCGAGACGACCTCGAACCCATCGAGCAGCTCATCGAGCGACGAGAGGGGCAGTTCAAGAGGCCGCGCGTTCATGCCCCCTATCGTCGCAGCAGCTTCCGCGATGCAGGCCCCGGGACACGAACCGCCCTTACGCCACGTGCAGGCCCGCGCGTCCAGCCCGGGACATGAACTGCCTTCATGCCATCTGACGGCCATGCGCGGGCGGCGCTTCCCACACTCGCGCGCAGCGCCCCCGCGAATACGAGCGGCAGGGTCGAATCGGCGCATCCTGCCGCTCCTACTCGACCGATTCGCTCGTGTTCAGGAGGCGGACACACAATGGCGTCATGACGAAGATCGCGCTCATCACCGGAACCTCCAGCGGCATGGGGCTGCACGCCGCCATCGCTCTCGCCAAGGCGGGCGCCACGGTCGTCGCGACGGTTCGTTCGTTCGACAAGGCGGGCGAGCTCAACGAGGCGGCGGCCAAGGCGGGCGTCACGCTCGACGTCCGTGAACTCGACGTCACCGATCATGGCGCGGGCGAGAAGCTCGTCAATGCGGTCGTCGAGCAGTACGGGCGACTCGACGTGCTCGTCAACAACGCGGGGCGCGGGTGCGTCGCTACCGCGGAGACGCTCGACATGCTGACGATCAAGGAGCAGATGGAGACGAACTACTTCTCGGCCGTCGCGCTGACGCAAGCCGCACTGCCGCACATGCGCAAGGCCACGTCCGGCATGATCCTGACGGTGACGTCGGTCGGCGGCGCCGTCGGCCAGCCGTTCGCCGACGCCTACTGCGGCGCCAAGTTCGCCGTCGAGGGTTTCATGCAGTCGCTGTCGACGGTCGCCGCGGCGTTCGGCATCAAGGTCAGCGTCATCGAACCGGCCGCCGTGGCGACGAACTTCGTCGAGAACGTCCAGCGCGACGACGCGGGGCCGTACGCCGACCTGCTCGCCGCGTACATGAAGCGCACCGAAGGTGCCTTCGCCAACGCCCAGAGCGCCGAGAGCGCGGGCGAGGCCATCGCCGGGGCGGCCCTGTCGGACGAGTACCGCTTCCGCTGGCAGACGAGCGACGCGGCGACGACGTTCGCGGGGATGTCGCTCGCGGACCTCGACGGCTCGAAGGTGTTCGAGGCCACGCGGAGCTGGACGCAGGGCTGACGCAGCGCAGACAAGACGAACGCACCGGACGATCACGGATCGTCCGGTGCGTTCGTCGTCGGCAAGGCCGGTTCCAGAGCGGCGACGTCGAGGGCCTCAGGCGTGTGCGCCACCCTCGATGAGCACGACGCCGACGGCGATGAGGGCCATGCCGCACCACATCATGCGAGTGATGGGCTCCTTGAACACGAACCGGCTGACGAGTGCCGTCAGCGCGACGCCTGCGGCGGCCCAGATGCCGTACGCGACACCGATGCCCATGCCTTCACTCAGAGTGCGCACGAGCAGGTACAGCGCCAGGGTGTAAGCGACCCCGACCACGGCGTAGTACCGGGCCCGCCCCTGCGCTGCGACGCGCATGAAGGCCGTGCCGATCACCTCGCTGATGACCGCACTGACGAGGAAGATGTAGCTCACGCGCGCACCTCGTTCATCGTCGCGCTCGAACCGTCCTCGGCCGGTGCTTGGGAGTCGGAGCCGACCTCGACCATGATCACGCCCCCGATGACGAGTGCGACGCCGCAACCCATCATCAGCGTGAAGGGCTCGCCGAACACCACCGTCCCGACGAATGCCGTGAGCGCCACGCCGAGCGCGCCCCAGATGCCGTAGACGACGCTGAGTGCCATGCCCCGGCGCAACAGCAACGCCAACAGGACGAAGGCGACGAGGTCGGCGATGAGCGTGAGCAGAAACCACGCGGCGTCCTGCTCCGCGCGCTTCAGCGCTGACGAGCCGATGACCTCGCACACGACCGCGCATCCGAGCATCAGGTAGTTCTTCACGCCTCCTCCTCCTTCACGTTCTTGATCTTCTTGCCGGGCTTCGTGTCGGGTTCGTGTGGCGACGTGTGGTGAGGGGCGTCATCGTCGACGGCGCCGATCTCCGATGTGGCGCCCATGCAGGACGTCGTCAGCATGCCCCTGGTGCGAAGACGCTGCGTGTCGCTCGCCCTGCGTCTGAGGGGCGAGGAGCTGTTCGGCGAGTGCCTGCACGCCCGAGCGGCCGTCGTCGTCGAGGGGCAGGGCGCCGCTGGCGTCGGCGAACCACACGCCGTCGGCCATGAAGCGGGCGCCCTCGAGGCGTGCCCGCGTCTGCGGGTCGAGACCTTCGGGCAGCGCCACCCAGGGCTCGAAGTGCTCTTCCCAGCGGCGCGTGAGGACCTCGCGCAGGCGCGGATCTGCCATCATCGCGAGGTCTGCTTCGTCGACCTCGCCCGCGAGCATCCATCGGACGTACGCCGTCAGCCGCGGCCACGGCGACACGGGGTCGACGTCCGCCAGGAGCTTCTCCAGTTGGCGCTTCTGGTCGTCAGCCACCCGATCGACGACCGCGAGCATGAGCGCTTCCTTGGTCTTGAAGTGGTACATCAGCCCCGGCTTCGTCAGCCCGGCCGCGTGCGCGACCGTGTCGAGCGACACCGGCTCCTGACGCCGCATCAGCGCGAGCGCCGCGTCGAGGATGACCTCACGTGAACTCTGCCTCATGGCCTTTACTTTACCTTTCGGTTGGTAAAGTTCGAATGCCGCGAACGGGGGCTGGGCGCCGGCCTCTGCCTCTGCCTCTGCCTCTGCCTCTGCCTCTGCCTCTGCCTCGGGGGACGATGGACCAAAGCGATGAGCGCGCACCCCCGCGGGTGCGCGCTCATCGCAGATCACGTGTGGAACGCCCGGCCCGCCATGCGCGAAGACCGCGCCCTCACCTTGCCCGCAAATGCACCTGGGTGCATTTGCGCGCAGAGGGCGGCCCCCGGCCTCAGCAGGAGACGGCGCGGGCGGCCCTGGGGGTTCTCAGAAGTACCAGGGGAAACCCGACCAGTCGGGGTCGCGCTTCTCGAGGAACTGATCGCGGCCCTCGACGGCCTCGTCCGTCATGTAGGCGAGGCGCGTGGCCTCACCGGCGAACACCTGCTGGCCCATGAGGCCGTCGTCGGTGAGGTTGAACGCGAACTTCAGCATGCGCTGTGCCTGCGGCGACTTCGCCATGATCTCCCGCGCCACCTGCAGGGCCTCGCTCTCGAGCTCGGCGTGCGGGCAGACGAAGTTGACCGCACCCATCCGGTGCATGTCGTCGGCGGTGTAGGTGCGGCCGAGGAAGAAGATCTCGCGCGCGAACTTCTGCCCGACCATCTTCGCGAGGTACGCCGAGCCGTAGCCTGCATCGAACGAGCCGACGTCGGCGTCGGTCTGCTTGAACCGCGCGTGCTCGCGGGAGGCCATCGTCATGTCGCACACGACGTGCAGGCTGTGCCCGCCACCGGCGGCCCAGCCGGGCACGAGGCAGATGACGATCTTCGGCATCGTACGGATGAGCCGTTGCACCTCGAGGATGTGCAGACGCCCACCTTCGGCCTTGACACGCAGTTCGTCGACGCCGCTCGCGGAGTCGTCACCCGTTGGATCGGCCGCGTACTGGTAGCCGGAGCGGCCACGGATGCGCTGGTCGCCGCCCGAGCAGAACGCCCACTTGCCGGCGCTGCCGGTGCCCTCGGGCCCGGGGCCGTTGCCGGTGAGCAGGACGACGCCGACGTCCGGCGTGCGGCGCGCGTGATCGAGCACGCGATACAACTCGTCGACGGTGTGCGGACGAAAGGCGTTGAGCACCTCGGGACGATCGAACGCCACACGCACACAACCGAGTTCGCGACTGCGGTGGTACGTGATGTCGGTGAGATCCTCGAACCCCTCGACGGCGGTCCACGCGCTCGGGTCGAAGGGGTTCTCTGGCTGCCGGACGGCTTCGTCAGGGGTGGTCTCACTCATGCCGTCAGTCTAGGACGCGGCGGTGACGACCCCATCGCGCCACTCGAAGGGCGACGGTGGCGGCCCCGCAGCCCCGTGCACCCCTGCGATTTTCGTCCCCCTCCGTGAATTTCGTCCACATTCGCCACTGGCCGTGGCAGAGTGCCGGTCGTCATGGACGGCGGCGAACTCGGCAGGAGCATGCCCGCCGGCACCGACCGTCGCGGGCGTCGTCACCCTCCGTGGACGGACGCGGCGAGCTCGTCAGGAGCATGTTCGGCGGCGACGCCGACCGTCGCGTCACGCCGTGACGCCGTGATGGCCGACCCCGCGCCGGCGACGACGACGAGGAGCACTGCAAGCGTGCGCGTCGCACCGAAGCCCTGATCGAGCAGCAGCCAACCCGCGAGCGCCGCGATGACGGGTTCGAGGGCGAGCAGCACCCCGAACACGGCCTTCGGCAGCCGCCGCAGCGCCGACAGCTCGAGCGCATACGGGACGACGGAGGCGAGGAACGCGGTGCCGATGGCGAGCGCGAGGTAATGGACGTCCGTCAGCCCCGTCCAGGCGCCCTGCGCTCCGAACGGGACGAGCGCGACGGTGCCGACGACGAGCGCCATCGCGAGGCCACCCGCGCCGTCGACCGCTCCCCCGACGCGTTCACTCGCGAGGATGTACAGCGCCCAGAAGAACCCCGCGCCTAGGACGAACGCGACGCCGACGAGGTCGAGCGAACCACCTGCGTCATCAAAACCGAGGATCACGACCCCGACGAGCGCCAGCACGATCCAGGCGAAGTCCTTGAGCTTGCGCGACAGGATCGCGGCCAGCCCGAGCGGGCCGAGGAACTCGATGGCGACCGCCGGGCCGAGAGGAATGCGCGCGATCGCCTCGTAGAACATCCCGTTCATACCTGCGAGAGCGAGGCCGAACGCGGCGACAGCCGTCCACTGCGAACGCGTCCAGGTGCGCACCCTCGGGCGCGTCACCAGCGCCAGCATGACGGCGGCGAGACCGAGCCGCAGCGTCGTCACGCCCGTCGCTCCGAGCGGGCCGAAGAGCTGCGTCGCGAGGCTCGCCCCCAACTGCAGGGATGTGCACGAGCCGATGACCATGAGAACGGCCGGGGCCGTCGAGGAGGACATGACGCTGGATGAGGAAAACCGTGACGGGGCCACCGAAGCTCCTGAACATCTGTGGGCCGCCGCAAACCCGGGTTCTCACGACAGTGACCGCGCCGCGGTCACCACTGCTGACGGGCGCCACGATACGGCCGCGCCGCAACGCGTCGCCAGACGGGCTCAGCCCGTGAACCGGTGGCATGCAGACGGGGCCCTGGCAGCGTCGTCACCCAGCCCCGATCGCTCATCCCCAGCCCCGACCGCTCGTCCCTCACGCTCCGCGCTCGACCCACCGTGCCCCATCTGGGGACCGGCGGGCGAGAGCGTCAGGAGGTGCGGTGCACCTTGTGCTGCGCGGCCTGGGCGCGCGGACGCACGACCATCTGGTCGATGTTGACGTGCTCCGGCAGTTCGGCAATGTAGGCGACGGCGTCGGCGATGTCGTCCTGCGTCAGCGGCGCCTCGACGCCCTGGTACACGGCCGCGGCCTTGTCGGCGTCACCGCCGAAGCGGACGAGCGCGAACTCGTCACTCTTCACCATGCCGGGGTCGATCTCGCAGACGCGCACCGGCTTGTCGAACAGCTCCAGGCGCAACGCCCCCATGAGAGCGCGCACGGCGTGCTTCGAACCGCAGTACCCGGCGCCGCCCTCGTAGCTGACGATGCCGGCCGTCGACCCGATCGTGATGATGACGCCGTGTGCCGCCTCGAGCGCCGGCAGGAACGCCTGGATCGTCGCCGCGGTTCCGATGACGTTGACGTCGTACATGCGGCGCCAGTCGTCGAGGTTCGCGGTCGCGACGGGCTCGGCACCGAACGCGCCACCGGCGTTCGCGACGAGCACGTCGACGCGCGAGCCGGCCTGAGCGGCGAGGTTCTTCACGTCGTCGACGTTCGTCACGTCGCACTGGACGGCACGCCCGTCGATCTCCCGGGCGAGTTCCTCCACCCGGTCGAGTCGGCGCGCCGCGCACACCACGTCGTACCCCCTCGCCGCGAGAGCGCGAGCCGATGCCCGCCCGATCCCGCTGCTCGCACCCGTCACCACTGCCACCTTGCGCTCAGTCATGACCCCATCCTGCCCGTCCTGGCCGCACCCCGCACCTGACGTCCGCCGGCGCGAGGCACCTCACCTGGCTCTGCCGGGCGCGTCGTACAGTGAACGTCATGCCTGAGCTCGTGCCGTTCGCCGTCGACCGCGCCGACATCACGCCCTACTACGAGGCCCTCGATGCCGCGCTCGCCGGAACCGGACCGGCCCTCGCGCCCTACGAGGCGGGCACTCCGGCCCCCGACGTCCCGCGTCACCCCACCGACGCGCCCGAACGCCTCGCGCTCGTCGTCTCGACGAGCGGATCCACCGGCACCCCGAAGCGCGCGATGCTGACGAAGGACGCGCTCATCGCGAGCGCCACCGCGACCCACGAGCGCATCGGCGCGGGCACATGGTTGCTTCCGCTGCCGCCGCATCACATCGCGGGCACGCAGGTCATCGTGCGCTCACTCATCGCGGGCACGACACCGATCGTCATGGACGCCTGGTCGCTCGAGCAGTTCACCAGGGCCACGACGCTCGTCGCCCGCAACGCGCCGCCCTTCTCCCCCATCCACACGAGCCTCGTCCCGACGCAGCTGCGTGACGTCCTCGACGCCGCCGAGCGCGACGACCCCGTCGGCGTGCGCGCTCTCGAGGCGGCTCGGCGCTACCGCAGCATCCTCGTCGGGGGCGCCGCGACGCCCCCCGACCTGCAGTCGCGCGCCAGCGACGCCGGGCTCTCCATCGTGACGACGTACGGCTCGAGCGAGACGGCCGGCGGCTGCGTCTACGACGGCGTCCCCCTCGCGGGCGTCGGCGTCCACGTCCTCGACGCTGACGACGAAGGCCTCGGTCGCATCGCCCTGTCCGGCCCGACGCTGGCGAGTGGCTACCTCGGCGACGCCGAACGATCGGCCGCGACGTTCGTCGCCGCACGCACTCTCGCCAGGCCCACGATCGACTCATCGCCCGTCGACTCCGCTCCCGACGGCGACGCGTCCCGCGAATCTGCCCCCACGGGGCTGTCAGAGCGCCGACGCAGCGAGGCGACACCCGGCGAGGCGACGCTGTTCCTCACCGACGACCTCGGACGCTTCGACGGCGCGTTGCACATCGAGGGGCGCATCGACGACGTCATCAACACCGGCGGGTACAAGGTGAGTCCGCGCGTCGTCGAGGAGGTCGTCCGCGGTGTCGACGGCATCCGTGACGTCGTCGTCGTCGCCCGCCCGCACGAGCGCTGGGGGCAGTGCGTCGCTGTGGCTGTCGTCACGACCGAACGTAGCGAGGCAACCGCCGACGCGCTCGCGCGTCTCATGGGTGAGTGCCGAAAGGCGTTGCCGCCGTATGCCGTCCCGGCCATGGCCCGCGTGCTCGAGACGATCCCGCTGACGGGCGTCGGCAAGCCCGATCGCGCGCTCATCGCCCGCTCGCCCGAGTGGCACAATCTACGAGACCCCCGCTAGATCGCCGGAGCACCGGCCCACACGACCTGGAGAACATCCCGCACATGGCCACCCTGAACCAATGGGTCGAGGGCGCGCGCCCCCGCACGCTGCCCGCCGCCATCGCCCCCGTCCTCGTCGGAACGGGCGCGGCCTACGCGATGGAGAAGGCGAACCCCGGCTATGCGCTGCTCGCGCTCATCGTCGCGCTGTTCCTCCAGATCGGCGTCAACTACGCCAACGACTACTCCGACGGCATCCGCGGCACCGACGAGGACCGCGTCGGCCCGGTGCGTCTCGTCGGTCAAGGCCTTGCGAACCCGGGCAACGTCAAGCTCGCCGCGTTCGGATGCTTCTTCGTCGCCGCGTTCGTCGGCCTCGCGCTCGTCACGCTGTCGAACACGCCGTGGCTGCTGCTCGTCGGCGTCGCCGCCATCCTCGCGGCCTGGTTCTACACCGGCGGCAAGCGCCCGTACGGCTACATGGGGCTCGGTGAGGTCTTCGTCTTCGTCTTCTTCGGCCTCGTCGCGGTACTCGGCACGACGTACACGCAGGCCCACACGCTGTCGCCGTCCGCGTGGGCGAGCAGCATCGGCGTGGGCGCGATCGCCTGCGCGATCCTCGTGACGAACAACCTGCGCGACATCCCGACGGACGTCGAAGCCGGCAAGCACACCCTCGCCGTGCGGCTCGGCGACAAGGCCACCCGCACGTTCTACGTCCTGCTCATCGCCGTGTCCGTCGCCGCCGTCGCGGTGTGCACGCTGTTCCACGTCGCCGCTGCGGCGGGCTTCGTCGCCCTCATCGCCGCGATCCCGCCGGTGCTGCGCGTCATGCGCGGCGCCACGGGCCGCGACCTCGTGCCGGCCCTCGCCGGCACCGGCCGTTACCAGCTGCTCTACGGCCTGCTCCTCGGCGGCGGCCTCTACGCCGCGCACCTCATGCACTGACGGCCCTGACGGCTGCAGCGCCCACCACGCCGTCATCCGCTGCCAATCCGACGACGACAGCGGCAACGACGACAAAGACTTCAACACACGCGAAGGCCGGCCGCCCCCTCGGGGACGGCCGGCCTTCGTCATCATTCGTCCGCGACCAGCACGCCCGGCCCGTCAGGGGCCCGGTGCGGATCGAGCGTCGATCAGTCCTCTTCGACGTCCTCGGCCTCACGCATCTGCTGCGCACGGGCACGACGCTTCTCGACGCGATCTTCGACGACGTCGACCGTCTCCTGACGGAAGCGGTTGAGCGCGAAGAAGCTGATCGCCGTCGACGCGAGCGCCGCGACGATGAGCAGCAGGAAACTGCGCAGCCCGCACAGGTAGCCCAGGCACACGCAGCCGAAGAAGACGAGGATGCGCAGAACGGTGTAACGAGCGACAGGTGCCATCAGCCGATCACAGCCCCGAGTAGGAGTGCTGGCCGACGAAGAACACGTTGACGACGCCGTAGTTGATGAGGATGCACGCGAAGCCGACGAGGACGACGGCGGCGGCCTTGCGTCCGCTCCACCCGACCGTCACGCGGCTGTGCAGGTAGGCCGCGTAGACGATGAAGATGACGAGCGACCACACTTCCTTCGGGTCCCAGTTCCAGTAGTGACCCCAGGCCTCCTGCGCCCAGATGGCGCCGCACAGGACGGTGAACATCCACAGCGGGAACGCGATGATGTGCACGCCGTAGGAGAGGCGGTCGAGGGTCTCCGAATCGGGCAGCGAGCGCAGGAAACCGCCGCTCTTGCCCCTCTCCTCGCGCGTCTTCTGGGCGAGGTACAGCGCTGTGATGACGAAGCCGATCGTGAACAGGCCGACGGACAGCGTCGCGACCGTCACGTGGATCGACAACCAGTACGACTGCAGCGACGGCATGAGCTTGCTCGCCTCGGTGTAGTACACCTTCGCCGCGAGGATGAGGAACAGCGTCGCGGGCAGCGTGACGAACGCGCCAAGCCAGCGCACGTCCTTTCGCAGGCTCCACAGCAGGAAGCACACGAGCAGGAACGCGGTACCGGCGAGGTCGAACTCGTACATGTTGCCCAGCGGCGGGCGGTGCACGGCGAGCGATCGCATGACGATGCCCGCGATGAGGAACGCGGCACCCAGCCACGTCAGCGCCATGCCGGTGCCGGCCCACTGACGCTTGTGACCGTCGGCCGGGACGTCGGGGGTGCCGTCGCCGTCGAGGTCACGACGTTCGCGGGTGCGTTCGAGTACCGCCGTCGCACCACCGACGCTGGCCGTCGACGACGCTGCCGCGCCGGCGCTCGTGGCCTCGGCGCTCATGGCGTCGGCCTCGACAGCAGCCTCATCGGCCGCGCCTCGGCGTCCGGCCCGCGCCTGACGGCCAGGGGCCTGGGCGAGATCGACGCAGAACGAGAGCATCGCGAGGGTGAGGACGAGCGCGGCCGCATACACGGCGCGCGTGGAGTTCTGCGCGAGGGTGCTGTGCGCCTCGTCGATGAATGCGAAAGCGGACATCATGCCTTACCTGTCGTCTTCGTGGTGGGGGCCGCCGCGCGGCTGATGCGTTCGAGGATGTCGTCGACCGCCAGCGCGAGACGAGGATCCTCACCCTTGGCGAGCCCACCGATCTCAACCACTGTACGCGCGTCGGTGTCACCATCCGTAGCGGGACGGACGCGGACGAACACGCGCCGACGACGGATCGTCAGGGAAAGCACGAGGCCGGCGAGTGCGAGGACGCTGAACAGCAGGGCCGGCCCCTTGCCGGGGTCGTGACGGATCGACAGCCCCGCCCACCGTGGCGCCGCGTCGAACGTCACGGAGCCGAGGTTGTTCGGCAGCTGCACCGTCTGGCCGAGGGCGAGCTGCAGACGCACCGGCTGGCCCTTCTCGTCCTTGAGCTGCGTCATCGTGCCGGTGTCGAGGCTGAACACCGACTGCGGGCGACCGTTCGGGTACAGGTCGCCCGTGAACGCCGTGAGGTACAGCGCCGGCGCCTTGGCGTCGGGGAAGGCCGAGCTCGGGCCCAGGTTCGGGTCGAGGTAGGCCGTCGGCAGGAAGAAGCCGGTGAGGCCGATCTGCTTCGGTGAGGCGCCCGAGATCTTGAATGCGCCGGTCGACTTGTACTTGTTGTCGATCGACAGGAACGGCGTGGATTCGTCATACAGGACGTTGCCCTTCGCGTCCTTGAACGTGATCTTCGGGGCGTAGCCGTTGCCGAGCAGGTACACCTCGCCGCCTCCCACCTTCAGCGGGTGGTTGACCTTGATCGTGTCCTTCTTCCACGCGCTGTTCGCCGACTCCCGGTAGTCGACGTCGGCGGTGAAGTCGCGCGGTTGACCCCACTGGCTGCTCGTCGGGTCGACGTTGCTCTCGAACATCACCTTGAGCGTGTTCATCTTGAGCGCCCAGTCGGGGATGTCCTGCTCCGCATCGACCCACGGCCCGAGCTTCAGGGTGTCGTAGCGCGACGGCGTCGAGGCGAAACCGCTGCCCTCGGGGACGATGACGTCACCGCGCCAGCCCCAGACGTGCCCGGCCGCGACCGAGACGATGATGCCGATGAGGCTGAGGTGGAACAGCAGGTTGCCCGTCTCGCGCAGCATGCCGCCCTCGGAGGCGACCTCGAACTCGCCCGTGCCCTTGCGCAGCGCGAACCGCTTGCGCCGCAGGACGGTACGCGTCGCGGCGATGACCTGCTCGGGGGTCGCCTCGAGCGTCACCTCGCGGTGCGCGGGAAGGCGTGAGAGGCGGCGGGGCATCGCGGGCGGGCCCTGCCGCATCGCCTTGTAGTGCACCCGGACGCGCGGGATGATGCAGCCGACGAGCGACACAGTCAGCAGAAGGTAGATGGCGGCGAACCACGGCGAGCTGTAGACGTTGAACATGCCGAGCCGGTCGAGCCACGGCGCCAGATCCGGATGATCGAGGCGGTACTGCGTGACACGCTGCTCGTCGATCGAGTGCTGCGGGAAGATCGAGCCCGGCACGGCCCCGACCGCGACAAGCAGCAACAGGAACAGCGCCGTGCGCATGCTCGTCAACTGCCGCCAGAACCAGCGCAGGCCGCCGAGGAACCCGAGACGCGGCTGCGTCACCGTCGCCCGATCGTCCCGCGAGGACGTCTTCGTCGAGTCTGCGTCGGCCGCATCGTCACGGGGCACGTCGTCGCGCGCCGCACCGCCCATGGATGCCTCGCCGTGAGCAGCGTCGTCGACGCGGAACGCGCCGGGTTCGGGGTTGTCTGACGTCTTGGCCACTAGATCACCGGTTCGAACTGATTGACGAGATGGGTCTGGATGTCGGCGATGAGCGAGTTCCACAGACCCGTCACCATGAGCACGCCGATGGCGATCATGAGGCCGCCGCCGACGAGCTGGATCGGACGATGCCGCGCGCGCAACCACTTCGAGGCGCGCTCGGCGCGGCTCCAGCCGGCCGCGATGAGAATGAAGGGGATGCCGATGCCCAGGCTGTAGCAGGCGGTGAGCAGCAACCCGCGCCCGTTGACGCCGCTCGATCCGAGTGCGGTGTTGGCCGCGAGGATCGCGCCGTAGACCGGCCCGACGCACGGCGACATGCCGAGCGCGAACACGGCGCCGAGCAGCGGAGCGCCGAGCAGCCCCGCGGCCGGGCGCCAGCGCACGGTGAATCCGCGCTGGCCGAGCACGCCGAGGAACAGCAGGCCCATGACGATGACGAACACCCCGCCGACGCGCAGCAGCAGCGTGTCGTGGGCGCCGACGGTGTCGACGAAGAACGACAGCGCGGCCTGCAGGCCGACGAACACGACGGAGAAGCCGAGGACGAACAGGCACGCGCCGAGGATGATGCGGGTGCGACGCTTCTCGTCGGTCAGGCCGGTCACGTAGGCGAGGAAGCCTGGTACGAGTGGCAGCACGCACGGCGAGGCGAACGAGACGAGCCCCGCGAGGGCAGCGAAGAACATCGCGAGCGGCAACGCGCCGTCCGCGACGATCTGTCTCGGCGAGTCGCTCGCCGCGAGCAACGCGATCAAGCCTTCTCCGCCAGCACCTTGTCGACCATGTTGCGCACCGTCGTCTCCGTCGTCGCCCCACTGACGCGCGCGGCGATGCGGCCCTGCGCGTCGAGCACGAGCGTCGTCGGGGTCGCGGAGACCTTGCGCTGAAGGCCCTGCAGGTTGGCGCCGTCGTCATTGGCCAGGGACGGGTACGTGACGCCCCACTTCTTCAGGGTCGAACTGGCGACGGCGTTCGAGTCACGCTGGTCGATGCCCATGAACACGACGTTCTTGCCCGCCTTCTCGTACGACTGCCACGCCTTCTGCAGGTGCGGCATCTCGGCCCCGCACGGGCCGCACCAGGCGCCCCAGACGTTGAGCACGACAACCTTGCCGCGAGCCTGCTCCACGTTCCAGTCGGTGCCGTCGAGCAGTTTGCCACTCAACGTGACGGGCTTGTCGCGCTTGGCTGCGGGAAGCTCCTCGACGGTTCCGTCGCCGCCGACGTAGCCCTTCTGGTCCTGCGCCTGCTTGCTGATCTCGTCGTTCTTGCCGTCACCGCACGCCGTCGCACCGAACGTCAGAGCACCGGCAGCGATGACGGCGGCGGCGCGCCGGGTGATGCTGCTGCTCATGCTCCCACCGCATTCGTCGAGGCGGCGAGCAACCGGCCGGCGGGTTCGGTGTAGCGCACGTCGGTGATCTCATCGTCGATGAACTCGATCGTCGTCACCGACGCGAGCGTGCACTCGCGCGAGCGCGGGTCGTGCCACAGGCGCTTGCCCTCGGCGAAACGACGCGCCGTCCACACCGGCAGCTGGTGGCTGACGATGACGGCCTCGTGCCCGGATGCCGCATCACGAGCATCACGGATCGCCGCATCCATGCGCGCGGCGATCTCGTCGTACGGCTCGCCCCAGCTGGGGCGGAACGGGTTGGTGAGCTTCGGCCAGAAGCGCGGCTGCATGAGCTGCTTGGGGTTCGAGCCCACCGTCATGCCCTCGAAGTCGTTGCCTGCCTCGATGACACGCTCGTCGAGCGTGACGGGCAGACCGAGCTTGTCGGCGATCGGCGCCATCGTCTCCTGCGCTCGCTCGAGCGGCGAGCTGACGAGGTGCGTGACGTCGCGTGGCGCCAACCACTGGCTCGTCAACTCGGCCATCTCGTGCCCGAGCTCAGAGAGGTGGTATCCATCGAGGCGCCCGTACAACACCTTCTCGGGGTTGTGGACCTCGCCGTGGCGCACGAGGTGCACGAGCGTCGTGACGGGCACCCGCGGCTCGCTGACGGCGGCGGGCGACGGCTGCGGCGTCCGCGACGGATCGGAGGTGGCGTGCTCGGACATGCTCACAGTGTCGCAGCCGAGTCTGTGGACGCCGCGGCGCGCGCCGCGGTCGGCAGCGCTTCGACGATGTGCGCGACGGCCTCGTCGTCGTGGCTCGCGGAGACGAACCAGGCCTCGAACGACGACGGCGGCAGGTGCACGCCCTGGGCGAGCATCGCGTCGAAGAAGCGGGCGAAGGCATGGATGTCCTGTTTCTTGGCGCCGTCGTAGTTCGTCACGGCCTCGTCGGTGAAGAAGATCGAGAACATCGAACTCGCCCACTGCACCTGGTGCGGGACGCCGGCCTTCGTCAGCTCGCTCGAGGCCGCATCGGCGATCGTGTGTGCGACGCGGTCGAGGTGCGCGTAGACCTCCGGCGTGCAGGCCTGCAGCGTCGCGAGGCCGGCGGCCGTCGCGATCGGGTTACCGGCGAGGGTGCCCGCCTGGTAGACGGGGCCGTCGGGTGCGAGCAGCTCCATGAGGTCGCGACGCCCACCGAACGCGGCAGCCGGGAAGCCGCCGCCCATGACCTTGCCGAACGTGAACAGATCTGGCGCCGTCTCACCCTGCTGGCCCTCGTGACCGAACCAGCCGGCCGCGGAGCAGCGGAAGCCCGTCATCACCTCGTCGGAGATGAGCAGAGCGCCGTGCTTCGTGGTGATGTCGCGCAGCGCCTTCGTGAAACCGGGCGCCGGCGTCACGACGCCCATGTTGCCCGGCGAGGCCTCGGTGATGACGGCGGCGACCTCGTCACCGTGCTCGGCGAAGGCCGCGTCGAGCGCGTCGACGTCGTTGTACGGCAGCACGATCGTCTCTCCCGCACTCGAGGCGGGGACGCCGGCCGAGTCGGGCAGGGCGAACGTCGCGAGGCCGGAGCCGGCGGCGGCGAGCAGCGCGTCGACGTGGCCGTGGTAGCACCCTGCGAACTTGACGATCTTGCTGCGCTGCGTCGCGCCGCGGGCGAGACGGATGGCCGACATCGTGGCCTCGGTGCCGGAGGAGACGAGGCGTACCTGCTCGACCGGCTCGACGCGGCTGACGATCTCGGTGGCGAGCGCCACCTCGTTCTCGCTCGGCGTGCCGAAGCTGAACCCGCGCGACGCGGCCTGCTGCACCGCGTCCATGACGCGCGGGTCGGCGTGGCCGAGGATCATCGGCCCCCACGAGCAGATGAGGTCGACGTAACGGTTGCCGTCGACATCCGTCAGCCACGGCCCCTTCGCCTCACGGATGAAGCGCGGCGTGCCGCCGACGGCGCGGAACGCGCGCACCGGGGAATTGACGCCGCCTGGGGTGACCGAGCGGGCGTGATCGAGCAATGCCTGAGACGTCGAGGTGTTCTGGCTCATGCGCATCATTGTTCCATCGCGCACTGACAATCCCCTCCACGCCGGCCCCCTCACGGCCCGTGAGGCCCACCACAGCAGCGTCGCGTCGTCGCACCCGCGACGGGGACGGCCGGTGCGCGCCGTCGTAGGGAACGTCCCGTCATACTCTTCGCTCCGGGCGTGGCAGGTGGCGCCTCGACACACCGTGCGCGGGGCGGTGGCGTGCTCCGGTCGTCAGCGCTCGCTGGCCTCGACGGCCTCGCCGACGCGGCGCATGGCATCCCCGAGGCTCGCGAACTGACGCGCGGGCATCACGTCGACCATGAAGGCGCGCACACTCGCGACGTGCACCTTGGCTGCCTCGTGCAGGGCCTGCAGCCCGTCCTCGGTGAGGACGAGTTCGACACCGCGCGAGTCGTCGAGGCAGGGCTGACGCTCGACCCAGCCGCGCCGTTCGAGGCGGTTGGCGGTGTGCGTCAGCCGACTGCGTGACTGCACGACGATGGTCGCGAGCGCACTCATGCGCAGGCGCCGACCCTCCGATTCGGAGAGCATCGAGAGGATCTCGTACTCGGCCAGCGACATGCCGTGGGCGAGCAGTTCACGATCGAGCGCCGTCTCGAGCGCCCGCGCGCCGCGCAGGTAGTGGCGCCACGCAGCCTGCTCGGACTCGCTCAACCACGCCGTCTCGCCACCTCGCGTCACGCTACTCGCCTCTCCTGCAACCGATTCCTCAACAGACCTAGTATTCCCGGTGTTCAGCGTCAGTTCCACACGAACCCCCTGTTGGGGTGTGGAATGGAATACGCACCCCCGGGCATGTAGTTTAAAATTCAACAACACTCCGCTACGGTGAGTGCATCGCCCATCAACGATCTGAAGGAAAGGGGCTCGTCATGGCCTCCCTCAACACCCTCCCCGCCGGCACCTGGAACATCGACCCGGCGCACACGGAGATCTCGTTCGTCGCCCGTCACCTCATGGTGACGAAGGTGCGCGGCAAGTTCACCGACTACTCGGCAACGGTCGTCGCCGCCGACCCGATCTCGGATTCGAGCGTCGAGTTCACGGTGCAGACCGCGTCGGTCGACACGGGCAACGCCGACCGTGATGCGCACGTCAAGTCGGGCGACTTCTTCGACGTCGAGACCTACCCCACGATGACGTTCAAGGCCACGCAGATCACGGACGACGAGATCACGGGTGACCTGACGATCAAGGATGTGACGAAGCCCGTCACGTTCTCGTACGACTTCAACGGTGTCGCGACCGACCCGTGGGGCGCCACGCGCGCCGGTTTCGAGGCGTCGGGTGAGATCAACCGCAACGACTTCGGCATGACGTTCAACGCTCCCCTCGACGGTGGCGGCGTCCTGATCAGCGAGAAGATCAAGATCAACCTCGACCTCGAGTTCACGAAGGCCTGACGACGATCAAGCGAGCGTAGGTAGGACCGCAGCGTCGTGTTCGTCGAGCACGGCGCGGGTGGAGTCACCGCAGCGAAGCGAGGATGGCTTCACCCGCGCCGGGCGCGGACGACCGCGCATGTCAAGCGAGGATCCTGCCGAAGCGAGCGTTGAGGAGTCAGGCCCGGAAAAAGGCCTGACGACGATCAAGCGAGCGTAGGTAGGACCGCAGCGTCGTATTCGTCGAGCGCGGCGCGGACGAACGCGCATGTCATGCGAGGATCCTGCCGAAGCGAGCGTTGAGGAGTCAGGCCCGGAAAAAGGCCTGACGACGATCAAGCAACCACAGGGGTTGTGGAGGTTCGTGCTTCATGGAGCACGAACCTCCACAACCCCTGCGTCGATGAGTGCGGCTTCGATCTGGTCGAGGAACGCATCAGGGTCGCTGCGCAGGCCGATGTCGGGAACGCGCAGGACGCGATCGCCGTGGAGGGCGACGGCGTTCTGCCGCAGTGCGTCGGTGATCGGGTTGGCGCCGCCCTGGTGGTGTGCGCCGTCGATCTCGGCGACGCGGCCGTCGGCGTTCCAGCGTGCATCGAGGTACCAGCCCCCGTCGGGGCCCTGGCGCACGACCTGACGATCCGGCAGTGGAGACCGGCGTCGACGCGGGTGCGCGACGAAGGCGAGTTCGTCGATGGATTGCGACCCACCGCCGATGTCGCGGATGAACCCGGCGATGGCACGTCGTCGCCGCAGCGTGGGGTGCATCTGCGACGCCGTAGAGAGCCACTCAGGTGTGGTGAGGCGCTGTTGCACCGTCATCGCGAGCAGCGCCCCGGCCGCGTGATCCGTGGCGGCGAAAGAGGCGGCACGAATGGCTGCGACGTCCTCGCGCGCTCGCGGAACGGGAGGGGCGTGCAGCGGCGGCACGTGGCGAACACGATGCTCACTCACGCCGTCGCCAGGCCGAACCGCGCCTTTCGCGGGCCCGCAGCATCCCGGCGCACGAGCGTACGCACGTAGTGACGCTCGACGCCTCGCTCGCGCAACTGAACGCGGCCGACGACGCCGCACGAGGCCACGGCCAGGTCAGCCGCCACCTGCGTTGCACTCACTCGCTCCACAGTCATGGATCCAGCCTGACGCGCGCGCCGCGCCCGGCGCCATCGACGCCGGCCCACCCTGGGGCCTCCCCCACCTCACGATGACGCCCACGATCGTCACCGCCGGGAATGACAGCCGCAGACGCCAAGGGTTGAGGAGGTTCGCGCCCCCCCTGGAGCGCGAACCTCCTCAACCCTTGCGTCGATGACTGATGCAGCGGTCAGACGATGAGACCGGGCGTCTGCTTCGACGCCTTCTCGAAACGCGCCTGCACGTCAGCCCAGTTGACGATGTTCCACCACTGCTTGACGAACGTCGCCTTGTCGTTCTTGTACTGCAGGTAGTAGGAGTGCTCCCACATGTCGAGCATGAGCAGCGGAACCATGCAGATCGGCACGTTGCCCTGGTGGTCGAAGTGCTGAACGATGTACAGCTTCTGCGCGACCATGTCCCACGTCAGCACCGACCAGCCGGAACCCTGCACACCGAGGGCGTTGGCCTCGAACTGCGCGCGGAACTTGTCGAACGACCCGAAGTCGGCGTCGATACGAGCCGCGAGATCACCAACGGGCTTGTCACCACCGTCAGGCGACATGTTCGTCCAGAACACCGAGTGATTGACGTGGCCACCGAGGTGGAACGCCAGGTTCTTCTCCAGCGTGCCGAGGAACGTGAACTCCTCCTTGTCACGCATCTCCGACAGCTGGTCGACGGCCGTGTTGATGCCCTTGACGTACGTCGCGTGGTGCTTGTCGTGGTGCAACTCCATGATCTCGCCCGAGATGTAGGGCTCGAGAGCTGCGTAGTCGTAGGGAAGTTCCGGGAGCGAGTAGTCAGCCATGACCCCACGCTATCTACCTGCGACGAAGTCGCAACTAAGGCATACCTCGTCAGATGCGATACAGTCGCACCTGGGACGGGAAGCGCGAGAGGCCACGAGCACCAACTCGTGGCCTCTCGTCATGCGTGACGCGATGGGCTGGGCGCCCGATCGGTCGTCAGCACGCGTCAGATCGCCAGCGCACGATCTTTTGACGCGCTTCCTCAACGCTCGTTAAAACCTTCGCAAGCTCAGGCCCCACCGAGCCAGATCGCCAGCGCACGATTTTTTTGACGCGCTTCCTCAACGCTCG
>NZ_AEIQ01000031.1:0-660 GCF_000152185.1 Dermacoccus sp. Ellin185
TTCCTGAGATCGTTCTTTATTAGCAAAAAACTGAATATCGTCGATCAGCAGTGCATCTACGGAACGGTAGTAGCGTTTAAACTCTTCGATCGCGTTGTTTTGCAGGGCTTTAACCATGTCCTGAACAAAGCGCTCGGAGTGCATATAAACCACTTTGGCATTCGGCTTGCGCGCCATAATGCCGTTACCCACCGCATGCAGCAGGTGAGTTTTACCCAGACCCGTGCCGCCATAAAGGAACAACGGGTTATAGGCACCGCCAGGGTTATCCGCCACCTGGCGAGCCGCCGCGCGCGCCAGTTGGTTAGATTTACCTTCAACGAAGTTATCAAACGTGTGTTTGACGTTTACGTTAGAACGATAGGTCGGTTCTGCCGGGGCCGGGACGTTATCCCAACCTGAGCGCGTAGAAGGCGCAGCACGTTGCGGCTGCGTTTGCGCCACCTGTGCAGGGGCCGCGACGTTGCTCGTCACTGCCGCTTGTGGCGTTTGCGTCACCGGTTTGGTGCCGACTTCAAAACGCAGCTGTGGGGCATCCGCTCCGCAGAAACTGGTTAGCAGTCCATTGATATTATTAAGGTACTTGTCCCGTACCCAATCGAGGACAAAACGGTTTGGCGCGTACAGGGCCAGCGTGTTATCGCTCAGTTCCGCCTGCAA
>NZ_AEIQ01000030.1:0-4051 GCF_000152185.1 Dermacoccus sp. Ellin185
GCCGGCCCACACGCGCCAACCGGGGTTCGCGCCGAAGGAGTGGCGCGGCACGATCATGGCCGCCCCCAGCGACGCGAGGGCACCGACGACGAGCACCCACCGCGCGGCGGCGAACGAGCGTCCGCGCACGGCGCCGAACAGCCCCGCGAGCAGCACGGGGATGCCGAGGACGAGCGGCGTCGACCCGGGCCCGCCGGGGTGGGCGAACAGCATCGCGACGGGGTCGGTGGCCGCCTCCTGCGTGAGGGTGCCGGGGCCGGCGACGAGCCGGGCGGGGTGACGCCACACCTCGACGCTCCAGTGCCCCAGCAGCAGCGGCACGAGGACGGCGACGGCAAGCGCCCGCCATTTCGCCGCGCGGCGACCGAACACGACGATGACGAGCAGGAGGACAGTGAGCGCCGGCAGGAAGGGCGGGGCGAACGCGACGAGCACGGTCGCGGCGAGAGCGCATGCGGCCACCGCACCGGCGCCGCCCGAGCGACGCGCGATCGCGGCCAACCCGGCCAGCGTCAACGGCACCATGATCGCGGCGACGAGGGCGCCCAGACGCCCGTCCGCCATGGCCCCCGTCAGCGGCGCGGCGCTGCCCCACAGCAACGCGACGACGGCACGCGGCCAGGGACGCCGCGTCACGACGCGGCCGGCCCAATAGGCGGCGAGGCCGGCCAGGACGGGCGCGGCGAGGAACAACCACGTGAGCGCGGCCTGGGCGCTCGCGGCGTCATCCGTCCACGGGAACACCGAGACGAGCCACGCGCCCGCCGCGAGGAACGGCAGATACGGCGCCGACGAGGCGGGATGCCCGTACCCGTCGCCCTGCCAGGCGTCGCGCCACGCGTGCCACCACGCGCTCGCGGAAGTGAAGCTCGGCTCGAGAGCGCCGCCCGCCAGGCCCGCTCCGCCACTCAGCAGGTCGGTGTCGAACGTGCGACGCGCGAGCACGGCGCTCAGTGCGACGAGAGCCAGGAACAACCACAGGCCGGGGTGACGCAGGCCGCGCGCGACGATGCCGCGCGGAGCCGTCAGGTCCTCGGCGTCCGAGGACGTGGGCCCGGTCTCCGACGACGCCGGGCTCGCACCGGCCGTCCGCGAACCGCTAGGCGTGACGGCCTCGACGAACGCCTCCCACGCGCGGGCGCGGCCGACGGAGGCGGGCACGAACAACGACCGCAACTGCGCAGTGCTGACGACGGCGCGGCCGCGGAAGCGCCGGCGCGCGCCGAAGATGCGGGCCAGGCCGAAGGATGCGCTCGCCTGCCCCAACTCGGCCGCGGCACGCCGCGGCCGCTTGACGAGCAGCAGCGCGAGCGCGAGCAGCAGCGACGTCAGCGTCGTCCAGACCATCGCGAACGGCAGGCGCCACGCCGGTGTGCGCGCGAGGGCCACCTGACGGTGACGACGCAGCGTCGCGGCCGAGTGCGGCGCAGGACGATCGGGGTCACCCGCACGGCGCGACAGCGCACGTCGCTCGCGGCGGGTAGGGCGCGAGCCACCCCCGTCGATGGAGCGCAGCAGGTGCGCCGCGTCGAGATCCTGATGGGCGACGGCGTCGGGGATGACGGCCACCGCGTGCCCGGCGAGGTGGGCGCGCCAACACAGGTCGAGCCCGTCGCCGTCACCGTCGAAGGCGGGGTCGAATCCGCCGAGTTCGAGATAGACGTCCTGGCGCACGAGCATGCCGGAGCTCGCGACGGCGAGCACGTCGCGGCGAAGATCGTGCTGGCCCTGGTCGAGTTCGCCGCCATGCGTGCGCGCGACGTGCCGGCCGCTCGTCGTGACGTCGATGCCCACGTTGACGAGCCGGTCTGGGCGGTCGAGTTCGTGGATCTTGCAGCCGAGGATGCCGAGTCGTTCGCTGCGTCCGGCCGCCCTCAGCTGGGCCGCGAGGGTCGTCGGCAGCGGCGCCGAATCCTCGTGGAGCAACCAGAGCCAGTTGTACCGGTCGTTCGGGTGGCTCTCGCGGCGACGTGCACGGCGTCGGGTGCGTAGCGCGACGACGTGGTCGCTGGAGCGTGCGGGCAGCGCCTGGACGGCGCGGTCGACGAGCGCGGCGAACGCCTCGTCGTGCGAGGCGGTGACGACGGTGACGTCGAGCGCCCGCAGGTCGGCGCGCTCGCGGGTCATCGCGTCGAGGGTGCCGCGCACGCGTCCGGCGGCGCTGCCGTCGACGATGACGAGGCGGTCGGGGCGGCGCGTCTGCGCGCAGACGGCGGTGACGGTGGCGTCGAGCCAGGGCTGATGGGCGTCCCGCGCGATGAGGACAGTGGTGACGAAGGGGTGTGCTGGGGAGCCGTCGTGCAACTCGTCGACGCCGTTGACCTGGGTCGCCGACACTTCGCTCAGACCGCGCGCTTCTTCAGCTTGCGGCGTTCGCGCTCGGACAGCCCGCCCCAGATGCCGAATCGCTCGTCGTTCTCGAGGGCGTACTCGAGGCATTCGGAGCGCACCTCGCACCCGACGCAGACGCGCTTCGCCTCACGGGTCGAGCCGCCCTTCTCGGGGAAGAAGGCCTCGGGGTCGGTCTGCGCGCACAGGGCGCGCTCCTGCCACGACAGCTCTTCCGTGTCGTCCAGGGCGTCGTGCAGGCTGATCAACTGCATGAATTCCTGCATGTCCGTCCTTTCGTGGTCGGCGGTCGCGGCGGGTGGGCCGGGCTCTGCGGTACGTCCCGATCATCGGCACGTCGGTCGTGTGGTCATCGTGATCCGCCGCTCGCGGCGGCCATATCACCGAGCGGTGACAACCCCCTGGTGACGCGACGATCCAGCCGATGATCCGCCGATGGCGAGCCGTCGAGAAGGTCGACGGTGACGCCCGGACGAAGGGCGTCGTGCGCAGCGGGCAGGTGGCAGCGAGAGCGAAGCGGTGGCGAGAACCAACGGTGTTATTACATCGGTGTCATTCGAGTGAGTCAAGCCGAACGGGTGACCCCGATCAGCCCTCGGCGGGGGTGGTCGAGGCCCTGCTGCGCCCCCGTGTCACACTGACACAATGCATGTGAGCGTCCTATCTAGTGGTCCCCTCTCCCGCCCGGCACTAGATGCGCTGTTCGGGCGAGAGTCCATCACCAACACGCCTTTGCTCGATGTGATCTACGTCACCAACACGTCGCATGACATCAGTCTCGCAGGTCTCAGGTTCTGCCCCAACCTCGACGCGGTGTGCCGAATTGCGGACGATGCGGTGCCGGGGACGCGCACAGCGGTCGTCTCTCTGCGGGACGCCGGTCTCATTCCGACCGGCGCGTGGGGCTGGCTCGACGATGAGGCCCTCGCCCAGGCCGTGGCCCGCACCTATCGCCACGCGCGGGGCACCGGCGCCGTCGCCGCAGCTCAGCAGCAGTGGACGCAGTGCCGCGGCGCGCAGAGCGAGACGGCTGCCGTCCTGCCGCTCACCGAAGAACCCATCGAACTGCACGTGCTCGAACCCGACGGCGACGGTGGGCAGGTCAGCCGTCACGCGCTGCGCTGGATCGAGGACACCGACCGCCGCGAGCCCGAGGGGTTCGTCGTCGCCGGCGTCGATCACGCCGACGCCGCGCCCGGCGTGCTCGACGCCGTGCGCAGCGCCGACGTCGTCGTCCTGCCGCCGATGTCGCCGATCCTCGACATGGCCGGATTCCTCGCGGTGCGCGGGATCCGCGACGCTCTGCGCGGCACGTCGGCGCGCGTCGTGGCGCTCAGCCCCATCGGCCTCGACGGGCACCGCCCCGCCGGCGTCGACGCCGCGAGCTGGCGACTCACCGGGGCGACTGCGTCATCAGCAACCCTCGCCCACCTGTACGCCGACTTCGTCGACGCCCTCGTCATCGACGACGCCGAGGCGCCGACGCGCTACCCGTCGTCACTCACCGTGACGCGAGCGCCCATGCGGGCCGCCCTCGCGGGTGACGTCGACGCCGCCGCCCGGCTGCGCGCCGTCGTCCTGGGTGACGCTGCCCTGTTGTCGTAGTCAGCTCCCCCGCGGCGGATGCGTTTCACCAGGTGCGCGTCGGCAGGTGCGACGGCAGGGTCATGCGTGCGCCGCGGCGTGGGCGCGGCGGGCCGCC